>DAOUSD010000142.1 GCA_030627405.1 Deltaproteobacteria bacterium | reverse complement strand
GTTCCGCTTTCTCCTCGAATCAATACCGTTGCATTACTCTTGCAAACCTGAGTGATCATTTGAAAGACTTCTCTCATCTTGTTGCTGTTTCCGATAATATCAGTAACTCGGTATTTCTTTTTCAGTTCGTTTCTAAGTCTTCTATTTTCTTCTCTAAGTTGTTCCTTTTCAAGATGGATTATTTCCAGATTAACTACATGCCTTGCAATCATCGTGGCTATTACAGAAATAAGTTTTTTACCTTTCTCTAAAGAATAATTTTCGTCATATGTCTTGTCTACGCTGATAGCTCCTATAGTCCGGCTGCCCTTTGTTACCGGTACACATATGAACGAAAGCTCATTGACATGTTTTGACCTTCTGGAAACAGTACGGTCAAGAAAGAGAGGCTCCTCGCTTATTTTGGGTATTGCTATGGCTTTGCCGGATTCAATTACCCTGCCTGTGATGCCTTCACCCAATTTGTATTTTCCACTTTTCATGGCGGTCATGGAAAGGCCGTGAGCAACCTCTATGTTTATCTCATTACGCAGAGGATTCAGGATAGTAATGGTTCCACGGATCATATCCATTGAGTTAGACAGAATATCTAAAACCTTATATAAAGATTGTTTAAGATCCAGGTGCTCATTCAGGGTTTTGCTGATTTCATAAAGCAGGGTAACGTTTTCTATCCGTTTCATGGCACACATTTTTGCAAATTCCTCGATGTTTTATTTGTTTAGATCGTGAAAATTAGATGTGCGATAACACCGCAGCTTGCTATGGAGGGTAGTTTGTTTAAAATTTTTCAAGTAAAAATACTTGACAAAATAAATAAATACAACTAAAAAAAATTTGAATAAAGCATGGGAAAAGGTGGACGGGTTGAAATTAAGCGTTTCCAGTCTTTCAGGGATAAGAATTGATCGACGATCAGTTTTTGGCCTCTATCGGCCGCCCGGCTGACAGCGGATTTGCTCAGCCCGAGGTACTTGCCAACCTCCGTTGCCGTCAGGCCCATGTCCCGAACCGCCCAGTAGGCCTGAACACTTTTAATACACCCCAACCACCGATACTCCTTAATAGTTCTCCTCCGGTTTTCGTCCCCGGCCCATGCCTTTCTCCACAAAGTCCCGGGTTTCGCACTGACGAGCAATGGGCGGTGTTTGTGTTTGAAAACGGCAGGGCGGTTTATTTGAGATACCAGTTTATAATACTGGGACCAAAGAAGATATAGATAATTGTGGCCATTGACAGGAACGGGCCGAAGGGAATAGATAGTTTTAAACCTTTGTGTGTACGCAACATTAAAATTATTCCCGCCAGAGTTCCGATGGCGGAACCAATAAATATTGTAAAGAGAACACCTTTCCATCCTAAGGCAGCTCCTATCATTGCCAGAAGCTTGATGTCTCCGCCTCCCATGCCCTCTTTTTTAGTAAGAAGGTTGTATGTTACTGCAATTAATAAAAGGCTTCCGCCGCCGGCCAGTATTCCCAACAAAGAGTCTTTGTAGGTAATTGCTGCAAAGGCAAATGATGCAAAAAAGAAGATCGGTATGCCTGGAAGTGTAATGACGTCCGGTATTATTTGATGATCAATATCAATGAAGGTAATCACAAGCAACGATGAAATTAAGGCATAGTACAAAAAAGCTTCAATTGTAATTCCAAACTTGGAATAAATACAAAGTGCAAAAAAACCTCCTGTCAATTCAACCAAAAGGTAACGAAATGCTATAGGTGAATTACAATGGCGGCATTTTCCTTTAAGCCATAGATAACTTAAAACAGGAATATTGTCATAAAATCTTATAATATTTCCGCAGTTCGGGCATATAGAACGGGCTGGATTTATAATTGATTTTGATGCGGGCAACCTGTATATGCATACATTCATAAAACTTCCTATACAAATTCCAAATATAAAAATTAATATTTCAATTAGGTGGGTTAACATATCCAGACCTCTTTATTTATTTTGAGATATTACCTTGAAACATAGTTTTTTGTCATGTAAAATTTTCAAAATTAGTTATGTGGGTTTTATAAAAAAACAAGATCGATATTGTCAAAGGGAAATAATGTTATATGTTATTTAATTAATGCAATTTAGGTTTAAACACAATTTGTTATATACATAAGGCTCTTTCAAGTCTATAGGAGGCTGTCCGAGAATTCTCATCCTGCCAAGCGTCGTGAGAAGCGGCTAAAATTTTCGGACAGCCTCTTGGCGATTGTGGGGGGAAATAATTAAAAACAGGTGAAACAATGGGTGAAACAGATAAAGATGATTTGATAAGTATTATTGAAGAAGATGAAATAGATGTAAAAATACCCAAAACTCTTCCTTTAATGCCTATACGGGACGTTGTAATTTTTACGGGGATGCTTATTCCTCTTTTCGTCGGTCGGGAGAAATCAGTGCGAGCGGTGGAAGCGGCCGTAATAAAAGACGGCTATTTATTGTTGATTACGCAAAAGGATTCGAGCGTCGAGAACCCTAAAAAGGATGAAATTTACACGATTGGAACAGTTGGCCGGATTCTGCGGATGTTGAAACTGCCTGACGGCAGTGTCAAGGCCCTTGTGCAAGGTGTCGCCAAGGCAAAAATTGTGACATATCTCAGAAACAAAGCTTATTATCGCGTAAAGATTGAAACTATTAAAGAAGGTATGACTGAAGCGGTCAATCTGGAGCTTGAAGCTCTAATGAGGAATGTACGAGAGCATTCAGAGAAGATTCTGGCTTTTCGAGGAGAACTAAGCGGCGATGTCGGTACCATTCTGGAAAGCATAGATGATCCGGGCAAGCTTGCAGATCTTGTATCATCAAATCTTAGACTGAAAATTGAGGAGTCACAGGCTCTGCTTGAACTTGTAGATCCTGTGCAACGTCTTAAAAAAGTTAACGATCTGCTTTCACATGAAGTAGAACTTTCGGTGATACAGGCAAAAATTCAATCTGATGTTAAGGATGAAATTTCCAAGAACCAGCGTGATTATTTTTTAAGAGAGCAGGTTAGGGCTATCCACAAGGAACTGGGCGAGCATGATGAAAAAGCTGAGGAGATAGATGATTACAAGAAAAGGATCAAGAGCGTCAGAATGCCCAAGGACGCTGGAAAAGAGGCTGCAAAGCAGTTAAAGCGTCTGGAACAGATGCATCCTGATTCTGCTGAAGCTTCAGTTGTACGGAGTTATCTGGACTGGCTGGTTGATCTGCCATGGGATAAAAAAACCAAAGATGTGATCGATATATTGAATGCGAAAAAAATATTGGACAAGGATCACTACGCTCTGTACAAGGTGAAAGATCGGATACTTGAATATTTGAGTGTTCGCAGGCTAAATCCAAAAACGAAAGGTCCTATTCTATGTTTTGTCGGCCCCCCCGGCGTGGGGAAGACTTCTTTGGGGAGAGCTATTGCCAATGCGATGAAGCGTAAATTCGTCCGTATTTCTTTAGGTGGAATTCGGGATGAAGCGGAAATTAGAGGTCATCGCCGCACATATATAGGGTCAATGCCGGGACGTATATTACAAAGTTTAAAGCAGTGCGGAACAAACAACCCTGTTTTTATGATGGATGAGATTGACAAAGTGGGCTCTGATTTTCGAGGCGATCCTTCTTCTGCCCTGTTAGAGGCTCTTGATCCGGAACAAAACTTTGAATTCAGTGATCACTACCTGAACTTACCTTTTGATCTTTCTAAGGTTATGTTCATACTTACTGCCAATTTGACAGATACAATTCCTTCAGCGCTTCTTGACAGAATGGAGGTTATTAATCTTTCAGGATACACTGAGGAGGAAAAAAGGGTTATTGCTGAGACGCATCTTTTCCCGCGTCAGATTAAGGAAAACGGCTTAAAGCCGAAGAATATTTCTATCAGTCCGAATGCATTGCTTCAGATTATAAATGAATACACATTCGAGGCAGGTTTGAGAAACCTTGAACGTGAACTTGGGGCAATATGTCGCAAGGTGGCGCGTAAGATAGCTGAAAAAGAAAAAGGTCCTTTTAATATTACAAGGGCAAATTTGCATAAGTATCTGGGCGTACCAAGATATTATCCTGAGATGGATCAGCAGGAGAGTCAGGTCGGACTGTCAATCGGGCTTGCCTGGACTAATGCTGGTGGAGAGGTTCTGTATGTGGAGGCAGCTTTAATACAAGGCAAGGGGGACTTGATTATTACCGGGCAGCTCGGAGAGGTAATGCAGGAATCCGCCCGAGCGGCTGTAAGTTATGCCAGAGCAAATCTTTCTTCTTTTGGATTAAAAGAAAATTTTTTGGAAAATTTTGATGTGCACATACATGTCCCGGCCGGTGCGATACCAAAAGATGGTCCTTCTGCTGGAATCGTTATGGCTACCGCCCTAATTTCAGTTCTGACCAATAAGCCGGTCAGCAAGGACATTGCTATGACCGGCGAAATTACGCTCAGAGGAAGAGTCCTTCCGATAGGAGGCTTGAAAGAAAAGGCTTTGGGGGCTTTGAGAGCTGGAATTTATACTGTAGTAATTCCTGAAAAGAATAAAAAGGATATTGTAGAACTTCCCTCAAATGTAAAGCGTAAAATCAAATTCATTCCTGTAAAACACATGGATGAAGTAGTGCCGATTGTAATTGAGGGCTTAAAGCTAAGTTGAGCGATAAATTATGAGAATACTCGCTGTAGATACAGCTACAAAAAGTTGCAGCGTTGCCATTGTTGAAAAACAATCAATTATAGCCGAGACTACTCTATTTATCGAACAAACTCATTCAAAACATTTAATGGAAATGATAGATACAGTATTGAATTTATCGGGGTTAACTGTATCTGAACTGGATGGATTTGCGGTAACAAGAGGGCCAGGGAGCTTTACCGGTCTGCGAATAGGTATTAGTTCGATAAAGGGTTTTGCTATGGCATCCGGTAAACCTCTTGTGGGTGTTTCAAGCCTTGATTCGCTTGCCATGCAGTGCTGCTTTTCTTCATATCTCGTTAGTCCATTATTAGATGCCCGTAAGGAAGAGGTGTATTTTTCACGATACAGGTTTGAAAACGGATATTTGAAAAAGGAACTTAGGGAACAGGCTATTAGTCCTGTTCAAGCTGTTTGCGATATAAATGAGCCATGCTTGTTTGTTGGTGACGGTGCCAAAGTTTATCAAAATAAAATTAAAGATCAGATAGGTGATCTGGCACATTTCGCACCGCTCTATCAAAACACAATCAGGGCTTCTACTGTGGCTGATATAAGTATGGCTAAATTTGAGACAAACGATACAGATGATAACAGCTTATTTACACCCAATTATATACGAAAATCCTCAAGTTGTAATCATTGACATTATTAATTAATATTGATATAAATTTTTAAACTTTAATCAAGGCATATATCAAATGGATAAATTTTCCTGGTCCGATCCTCCGAGTCAAGTCGCATTCCCTGTAGCAAAAGCCGGATATCCTTTGATATTTGCTTCGGCCTTTACTACAGGTATTTTTGCCCTTTTGGAGCTGACTGTTCCCGCGCTGATAGGTCTTGCGGTTACTTTTTCAATCTGCTGTTTTTTCAGGGATCCTGACCGGGTTATACCTAAAAATTACGGTGCTGTTGTATCACCGGCTGATGGAAAAGTTGTTATAGC
>DAOUSD010000221.1 GCA_030627405.1 Deltaproteobacteria bacterium | reverse complement strand
TTTCACCCAATGGGTGAAAATCGAATCGCTGGTAAACGCCCGAAATAATAAGAGCTAACCGCTAATTGCTAAGAGCTAATTGCTCATCTTAGGTTATAGTAACTTACACATTGTTTATAATTTTCAGTGAAACTCCGTGTCGTTCCGTGGTAACCAAGTATAATTCATTTAATAATTTTTTCTGCTCCGGCCAGATCATCAGGAGTATTAATATTAAAAAAAGAAATCAGATCAGGATCCTTTTCACGCAAAATATTTTCAGAAAGCTTTTTGACTCTTACGTTTTTAAAGAACTGTTCAATCTTAAGCTCTTTTTGAATCAGATTGTTTTCAACCGGCTTAAGACATCTTTTTGAATATACCGCGCAGAGCGGTTCCATCCCATTTAAAGTTTCCGGTATAATAACGTCAACTCCCGTTTCTATACTATTAATAATAGTTTCAACCAACTCTTTTTTCAGAAATGGTATATCGCATGCCGTAATAAATGTATAAAGATTATTTGTAAAAAAAAGTCCTGCATGTATTCCTGTTAAAGAACTTCTAAACGGAAATATATCAGACACAATATGTAAATCCCATGCAAGGTATTTAAGCGGGTCATCGGCAACCAGGATATTTTCATCAAAAAGGGAATCAAATATTTCGCATGTTCTGTCCAAAATACGCTTTCCGCCGACACTTATAAATGCTTTGTTCATGCCCGAAAAACGCTTATTCTGTCCGCCCGCCAATATCACTCCTGTACAGGGAAATTTCATTACATCAAGACCTTTTTGAATGGTTCACGGTTCACGGTTGATCAAAATAGATAAAATAAAAGCCAAAATCAAGGCAATTTCAGATTTTTTAATTTTGATAAATTTATAACTCTTGATATTAACTTACTTAATGATATAAAAAGGTATTAATAATCGGCATCCTTCACGACAAGTCAAAAGTAGTTTACACTTTGTTGATCTTGTATTTTGGCAGTGAAATTTGAAACTGGAAATTGGAAAAAACACAAAGATGTAGATGCGTTACCTAATTTCAAATTTCCAGTTTCGACATCGGCATTCAATTCGATAATGCACGCTTTTTCGAAAAAAGTGTAAACTGGTGAATGAAGGATGCCTAATAATCAATATATACCTCGAAATGTTGCAATTTGTGGCCTTTCGAGGTATAAATATATCGGAGAAAACAATGAGCGAATATGATATAATTCTGGATGCATCTGATATAGACCGTGTACTTTCAAGAATTGCTCATAAAATCCTTGAAGTACACAAGGGCGCTGAAAACCTCACACTTATAGGCATTCATACCCGGGGAGTTTATATTGCGAAACGTATCCAGTCCAGGATTAATGAAATTGAGGGTATTGAAATACCGACAGGCAATATTGATATAACTCTGTATCGTGATGACTGGACCAGAATCAGCCACCACCCGATCGTCCAGGCAACAGATATATCCTTTCCTCTCGATGGGAAACAGATTATTTTAATAGATGATGTTCTTTTTACAGGTCGGACAATAAGAGCTGCCATGGATGCTATTATCGATTTTGGCAGGCCGGATCGCATTGAACTTGCGGTGCTTGTTGACAGAGGCCACAGAGAACTTCCGATTCAGGCCAATTATGTTGGAAAATTGATTGAAACAAGGCGCTCGGAAACTGTAAATGTTTTGCTTACCGAACATGATGGTCAGGACCTTGTTGTTATAGAAAAGTGTACACCCGATAACTCATGAGCATAATTGAACATAAAAAAAACGCTCCCAGGAAAATCAAACTTGGAATTATATCTGTTTCAAGCACTCGATCCTTAAAAGAGGATAAAAGCGGATTATGGATAAACAATAGAGCCTTAAAAGAAGGGCACAGAGTTCTATTTCACCACATTATACAAGATGAAATACAAGCCATAACCGAAAATATCCTTGATGTTATACGCAGTCATGAACCTCAGGTTATATTAATGACCGGGGGGACCGGTATAAGCAGCAAAGATGTAACTATTGAAGCGGTGCTCCCTTTATTTGAAAAGGAACTAACAGCATTCGGTCCGCTTTTTACCCAGCTCAGCTTTGAACAAATTGATTCCGCTGCTCTTTTATCACGCGCGACTGCAGGCATAATAAACAAAACAATACTTTTCTGTCTGCCGGGCAGTCTTAAAGCCTGTAAACTCGCATGCAAGCATCTTATCTTTCCTGAATTAGGGCATCTTGTTAAACATGCTCAGGAATAATTTCGTGTGCTTTGGGGACATTTAACTTCCCCAAAGACTATTTTTAGACAAGATAGCCAGGATCGTACAGAAAATATAATCTTGCGGGGTGATGAAAATGATAGAAAATTTATGGCAAGTTCAGAATACAAAAAACAAATTCATTAACCTCGTTGCTAAAGCTCAACATAATGGCCCGCAAGTAGTAACCAAACATGGCAAAGATGCTGTGGAAATCAGCAGCGCATCCCTTGCTTGATCCATGGTTGCCAACCTGCTAACAACATCCCCCATATCCCCTATAAACTAAAAGTGTTGGCACAAGGTTGAGCTATGCAAGACCAACCAAGCTTTTCACTGCCAACACCTTACAATTAAATTTTCTTTGTATTGTGATGTTCCAATTGCAGTTGAACAAAACAGATCGGCAAAGATAGAATTTATTTTATCTTTGCCGATCTGTTTCTATTTTAGATAGATCAGCAAACATTGTTGACAATAAATCTTTGCTGATCTATGATTACTATATGTTTTTTGGAAGAAAATATGAATTAAGTATAATAAAAGATGCTATTGCTTCAAACCGTGCCGAGCTTGGTATAGTATACGGGCGACGGCGGATTGGAAAAAGCTCCTTATTAATGAAAGCGGCATCACGAAAAGGAGATTTGTATTTCTAGGCGCTCCAAAATGTTTCTTTAAAAAAACAGATTGATCATTTTCTACATCAACTGGCTGAACAGACAAAAACACCACGAAGCCTTGCCGGAGACTGGCGCGAAGTTTTTGATATTCTGACATATCATATAAAAACAAATCACCATTACGTTGTCTTTGATGAATTCCCCTGGATGGCTTCAGGGAGAAGTGAACTTGTATCCCTTTTGAAATATTACTGGGATAATCATTGGAAAAAAAATTCTGGTTTAACTCTGGTCATATGTGGATCAGTTGCCAGTTTCATGCTGAGACATATTGTTCACTCAAAAGCACTGCATAATAGAAAGACGTTTGAAATAAAGCTGCCGCCTCTTCCAGCCTCAGAAGCCAGGCTGTTTTTCAAAAACTTCCGTTCAGATTTTGAAATAGCCAAGTTTTTAATGGTTTTTGGAGGAATTCCGAAATATATGGAGCAACTGGATCCACGCTTATCATTTTCAGACAACGTGGACAGATTATGTTTTCAAAAGAATGGTTTCTTTGTGAATGAATTTGAAACCATATTTAAGGAGCAGTTTAAGGTAGTCAAGAATTATGAACGTATAGTGAAAATTCTCTCTCAAAAGAGTTGCTCAAAAGAAGATCTTGGGAAATATTTAAAAATCTCTTCAGGAGGTGGGCTTACCAGCTATGTTAATAATCTTGAACAGGCCGATTTTATAAAAGTATTCACACCAAAGGCGCCATTTGGCGCAAGTGGAGAAAAAACAAAAAAACTGGTTTTATGGGATGAATGGTTACGATTCTATTTTATTTATGTTGAACCGAACAGGAATATTATCGAACTTAATACTGAACCAGGGTTGTTTTATAAAGTTGCCGGACAAAGCCTGAATAACTATTTCGGGCTGGCTTTTGAAAAACTGTGTATGAAAAATTTACTGAGTGTTTTTAGGAATATCGGTTATGATATACATCAGATTATAGGTTTCGGGCCATTTTTCAGGCAGCGAAAAAGAAATAAAAGCAATGATGAAGGTTTGCAGATAGACATTTTAGTCCATAAAAAAGGGCAGGTGTTAACACTAATTGAGTGTAAATATTCGACAAAACCGATCAGCTCATCAATAATTCCTGAAATACAGCGAAAAATACAATTTCTGAAAGCTCCCCGTAACTTTACCATAGAGCGGATTCTCATTTCAGCCGGAGAAGTTACAGCAAATCTTCAGAGAAGTGATTATTTCCATCATATAGTTGGCATGGAAACGCTCTTTTGACCTGCGCCAAATGCGTTGGGAGGATGAAGATTTTATCCTTCATAAGGGAAAGGGTATCTAAAATGTCTCTACTCAGACAATTTTTGGATCTTCACGGTACTTACCTTGAATTCCGGGATCTTGGCCAGCGGGTCAAAGGC
>DAOUSD010000098.1 GCA_030627405.1 Deltaproteobacteria bacterium | reverse complement strand
GCAGCCCTGCGTAGCTGAACCGTAAGTCCAAATCGTTCATCTGAAGGAAACTTCTTTGTGATTCTATAGACCTGCAGTGTAAGACGATGGGCTTTCTCCCATACTTTAAGTTCTCTAAAATCTCTCATTTCCATCCCTTTTCAATGCTAACGGCTAAACGCTAATGGCTAACCGCACAGGTTGAGTAGTTTTAAGCATTTGCAGCATCTTTGGTCTTAAATGCCTTAAACAAAGACTCATCCATTGCAGCTTCATAGCCTGTCAACTGAGCAACAACCAGGTTATTCTTATCAAGGAATGTAAAGTTTCCTTTCAATTTGCGTTTGGTAACTTCCTTTACTTCGAGTAATGCCGTAACTCCGTCTGAGGGGAATTTATTTCTATACTGCCTGTAAGAGGCGCAGTAAGTTGGAAGTGAAACAACTCCCATCTCTTCAAAACACCATATAATTGCCATCTGAAATGCGGAATCCAGAACAAGAGGATCTCCTATCCATCTACTCCTTAAAGGTTCTTTCATCCATTTAACAGGCGAAGGTGCTGAAGAAATACGCGCCAGCATGCCTTTTGAAGAATAACTGATTATTTCTTTTATGCCTCTGAGCGCAACACCATGAAAGAGTATTTTATCGTAAACTTCATCCATACTTCTGAAATAAGCCTTAGAACCCATAGAAGCGGATATATCAAGAATGGGCGGCTGTGAAAAATTATCTGTTAAAATAGCTTTTGCCCTTGTATGAACTACCTCAATACCGTTTTTTATTCCATCTCTGATTTCAACATCGACTTCAAAAATAGAACCTTTTTTCTTTGGCTTACCTGTCATGAGGCGAATCAGTTTTTTATTATGTTCAAGCCTGATTCCTTTTAAAATTCTGATGTCGTCAAGACCATGTAAAAAAAGTCCGGGGTTATCATGAAGAGCACCATGCCCGAGCCATTCAGCAATAAGCGCAAAAGGCACAACCGGACTGCCGTCCAGGATATGAGATTCAAGAACAGGGTATTGCTTAACATCTATTTCACGTTTAAAGGTAAGAGACAGTTTTTCTTCATCAGGAATTATATTTCCACCGACAACTATCTCCGCGGGATGGTTTTTATCGCCCATCATTTCATAAAGCATACACATTGAACCGGTATCCTTTGGGATTAGTTTAATTTTATTCTTTTTAAATTCTCGTTTCAGTGATGCTGAAACCATGCCGCCATCCCATGGCCCCCAGTTTATCGAGACGACTCTGCAATCCGGGCGTAACAATGATTCTTTCTGAGCTATTTTGTTTAAAACCTCATTAGCTATTGCATAATCGACCTGTCCTTTGTTCCCAATTCGTGCAGCAATAGATGAAAAAAGCACAAGATATCTCAAATTATCATTCTTTGTTGATTCAAGCAGAGTAAAAAGACCTTTTACTTTGGTATCAAAAACCCGCTCAAATTGATTGATTGTTTTATTTTTTATCAAACGATCATCCAGCACGCCCGCTCCGTGAATAATACCTTTTATAGGGCCGTGAGCAGATCTGACATCATCTAAAATCCGGTTAAGCTGCTCAGGCTTGCGAATATCTGCCGAAAAGTAGAATGCAGATGTCCCATCTTGTCTGAGTTTTTCCAGGTTCCTTGAAATTTCACGGTTTGCCATGTGTTTCTTATAGGCTTTTTCCAACATGACTGGTGAGGCATTTTGATTGCCGAGCTCATTTTCTAAAATAGCCTTTTTTATAATTGCCTCGTCATCTAAGCTTTCAAGCCACTTTGGTTCGGGTGAAGAAGAGGGTTCGGGTGATCTTCCCAGAAGAATCAGCGTTGCATCAGTATGTTTTGCAAGAGCTTGAACAGTAGAAGCAGTTATCCCTCTTGCTCCGCCTGTAACAACAACAACGTCTCCCTGATTGAGGTCAAGCTGAATTTTTTGCGCCGGTTGATAAGGTGACAACTCGAGTTTTAATGTAAATCGTGATCCAGGCGATAAGTTTTTATCAAGACCGATTTCAACCGGCCCTGAAGGGTCCGGGTTCACAAGCTCAGCAACAACAGCCTTTGCAATATTTTTATTATCTTCCCAGTCCGGAACAATATCTATTGCACGGCAACAGACACCCTCCCATTCTATGGAAGCAGTTTTGGCAAGTGCGGCAAGCCCTCCTGTAACAGCGTTAGCAATACCTTTCCCTTTAAAACCAAAAGCACCGTCCATGCGGGTTATTGTCGCAAATATCGCTCCTTCTTTTGCTGCAGAATCAATCAGGTCGGAAGCCAAATGATTTGTAAGGATAAAAGCATCTTTTAATATTCTGCCATTTTTTTGTCCTTCAGCAGAAAGATCGTTTCTCGGCAGTATTATAAGCCCGGATGCCTTAGGCAAATCTTTCTTATTCATTAACACTTTGTTGGAAATGTGCATGGCATCAATATCTTGTGACTTTAATTCTTCAGCAATAGCTTCAGATAGACCGCTGTTATCATCAGTAACAAAAATTTTTCTGTCCTGCGGAATAGTTAATTTACTTCCTTGATTATAAGGTTTTTCAACAATTGATACAACTCTTCTATTAATATCGGAAATATTTATTTCCGGCAATTCATCCTCAGCAACACGCTTTGGAGATGCGATCGTATTTATTGGCGTATTTATTGTACTGGTTTGAGGCTCGTTATTTAAGGGAGTACCAGCCAGGTATTCAGCGATCCGGCGGAGAGTTTTCAGGGTTCCCATTGTTTCGGGAGAAACAGATTGTATATGGTTAAGTTTTTCTTCAAGAGAGGAAAAGATTTCTACTCTTTTAATTGAGTCAATGCCAAGGTCGGATTCTATATCCATATCAAGCCCGAGCATTTCTTTAGGATATCCGGTAAGATGGCTTACTGTTTCCAGCAAGTTGTTTTCGATTTCATGAATATTATCCTGCGAATGGCTGCTTTTATTTTTTGGGCTCTTATCTTCTGATTCAATTTCCGTTTTATTATGAATCCGGCTACAAGAGGCTTCTTTATGTATATTTTGATCTCCCGATGAATTTATAAATAGTTCTTCTTCAATATCTTTTTGATGGCCTGATGATTCAAGCAACTTGCTGTTTTCTAAATCAAATTCGGGTGCATTAATATTTTTTTCAGGTATCAGAGGGCCTTGTTTTGTTACTTCCGTTGATAGCTTAAGACCAATTGAAGCTTCAGCAAGACGCTGGGTATTTTCCATCATATTCTGCAAAGTACGGCTTGATTCGGTTTGGGCTTCCAAAAACTTTTTATGTATTTCAGCGGTCTGCAACTGGAGAGTCTGCATTGATTCCAGGCCTTGCTTAACTACCTTTAAAGCATTTATAATTAAGTCAGGTTTTTTATTATTATAAAATAGCGAAGCGACATCATTATTCGACGTTCGATGTTGGACGTTCGATGTTGGACGTTCATCTTTTAATTTGTTATTATCCATAGTATATTTTTTTCCGGTATCAGTAATACCCTTGTCTTGCTTGACAGATATCAGGCTTGAGGGTGAAGTATTGTCAGGTTTGTTTTCTACCTGTTTAACTGGGGCTTCAGTATGTCTTTCTTTGTTTTCTGTTTTCCGGTTTCTATAGTTTGCACCTGAAATAGGAATGCTCATGAGCTGCTTTCTTGATTCTGAAACAGGCCTTTCCCATTTATTCAGTTCAACCCGCTGACCTATAGAGGCAATACGGCAAAGAGTTCTTGCAAGATCAGCCAATCCGAATTGTCTCCCTGAAGAACAATCTAAAGGAATGGCTTGAAATTTACGGTCGTTTAGTATTGATTTTACAAGTCCTGTAAGAACTGATTTGGGCCCTATTTCTATAAATGTGCGAATTCCCATTTCAAATAGATTCTCAACATTGCTGACAAAATCAACAGGAGATATCAGGTGATCGCCAAGCAGTTTTTTTACATGTTCAGAATCATAAGGATATGCTCTGCCGGTTGTATTAGATAAAACCGGTATTTCCGAAGGAGAAATTTTGATTTTTTTTAATGTTTTTTTGAAAGGTTTCCTGGCATTTTTAACCAGACTGCTGTGAAAAGCAGCGGCCACGGGGAGCTTTATTGCTTTTAATCCTTCCTTTTTACATATTTTTACAGCGTGATTTATTGCTTCAATTGAGCCGGAGAGAACGCCTTGATTAGGGCTGTTCTTGTTTGCAAGAATGACATCTGAACCTACTTCTATAACCAGTGTCGCAAGTTTTTCAAGACTTGCCTTTACAGCCAGCATGGCGCCGTTTTTTTGATCTTTATTTTGGCCTGCCGCCGCCATTGAATTGCCCCTTGAAATTGAAAGATGGAAAAATGTGTCTATATCTATCCAGCCGGCCGAGCAGAGGGCTGTCAACTCACCGTAGCTGTGTCCGCATGTTGCGTCCGGTTTTATGCCGAATTCCTTAAGGATATTGTGCATTGCCAGGCTAACGGCGCCAATTGCCGGCTGAGCAATCTCAGTTCTTCTTAAAGCTTCTTCCTGCTCTTTCTTTTCTATTTCTGTTTGGGCCGGACAGGGATAGATAAAATCACTCAGGCGATGAGAATTATTATATTTTTTATTGGCTTTTTCAAGGATGTTAAATGCTTCCGGGAATGTGCAAACTAAATCGCGGCCCATTCCAACATATTGGCTCCCCTGGCCTGGAAAGATAAATGCTGTTTTACCGGGTTTTTCAGGACCCCCATAAAATATATTCTTCAAATTCCTGTTGTTCTCTTTAGTATTATTTTGCCGGTTTGATTCAATTGAATCCGATGCTTCGCTGAGAAGTCTTGAAAAATCATCAGACGGATTTCCTGATGAATTAGATGGTCTTTCAAGAACTAAAAGAAATCTGAATTGATCATCCGGTGAAAATTCTTTTCTGGTTTTTGCTGCTTTAATTGCGAGCTCTTTATATGAAATTTCTTTATTAATGGAGTTTTTTAAGGTGCGGAATTTGTTTTCAACTTCTTCTTTGCTGGAAGCCGATAAGGCAATAATTTCAATTGAACCATCCCAGAAAATTTCTTTTTTATTTTGATTGTATTCTTCAAGTACAATATGAAAATTACTTCCGCCAAATCCAAATGCGCTGACCCCGGACCTGCGCGGGTGTTCCTTTTTAGAGAACCATGGCCTTGTTTCGGTACTTATGTAAAAGGGGCTGTCGTCAATCCCTAATTTTGGATCAGGCTCGTCAGCTTTTAATGTAGGCGGTAATACTTTGTTATAAAGAGCAAGCGCGGCTTTGATAAGCCCTGCGCTTCCAGCAGCGGCTTTTGTATGACCAATCATGGATTTTACCGAGCCTAATGCGCATGCATTTCTTTTTTTAGGTGATTGATTGAACAAGAGTTTAAGTGCACTGAACTCAACATTATCTCCGACCCGAGTGCCTGTACCATGTGCTTCTACAAGCTCAACAGAAGCCGGATCAGTATCTGATGACTCATAAGCAATGCGAAGAGCCTCTAACTGTCCTTCCGGTCTGGGAGCATATATGCTTTGTGATTTCCCATCGCTTGATGAACCAACACCTCTTATAACTGCATAAATTCTGTTATTGTCTCTTTCGGCATCTTCAAGTCTTTTAAGAACCAGCAGTCCTATTCCTTCCCCCAGAACAGTTCCGTCCGCATCTTTAGAAAAAGGTTTTGAATCTCCGGTCGGTGAAAGAATGAATGTCTTGGAAAAGCACATGTGCATGAAAATATCGTTTAAAGTATCCATACCACCGGTGACTACCATGTCTGACCGCCCTGATGAAAGTTCGAGGAGGGCAAGGTAAATAGCTCCCATCGAGCTGGCGCAGGCTGCATCGACAACACAGTTTGTGCCTCCTATGTCAAGACGGTTGCATATTCTTCCTGCAATAACATTCCCCAACAGACCTGGAAAAGAACTCTCCTGCCATGATACATATGAATCAGATATTTTTTTAATAACTTCTTCTGTTTTATCGGGTTCAATTCCTGAATTGTGAAGAGCTTTTCGCCAGACTGGATACCCCAGCCTGGCACTCAGCGGAATAGTAAGTTCCTGAGTCCCTGTTGCGCCGAGTATTACGCTTGTCCTGCTATGGCTGAAGTTGGCATTTTGTCCATAGCCTGCATTTTCAAGCGCCATCTTAGCTGCAAGCAGGCCCAGGATCTGGGAGGTATCAGTTGCTTCAAGAGAAGAAGGAAGCATACCGAATTCAGTAGGATCAAAAGGAACAGCCGAAAGGAATCCCCCTCTTTTACAGTAAATATGGTCTGCTTTTTTGGGATCCTTATCAAAGTAATCGTCAGGAGACCAGTGGGTTTTCGGGATATCAGTAATGCCGTCTTCTCCCTTAAAAATTAGACGCCAGTATTCATGCAACCCTGATGCTTTTGGAAAAAAACATCCCATACCAACAATAGCAGTGTGAATATTTTTGATTGATTTTTTCTTATTAGTACCCAATTGTTATACCTTTATAAGCGGTTCACGGTTCACGGTTCACGGTTTACGGTTTACGGTTTACGGTTTACGGTTTTTTAAAATAGCCTTTTTAATGATTCCAGTATGTTTGATAGTAATAGTTTACACTTTTTTCAATGAACTATATCAACAACTGATTGCTTTTATGTTTTGATCAACCGTAAACCGTGAACCGTCAACCGTAAACCTTTATTTAAGTAGTTCCAGTATTTCTGAAAGCTTCATTGG
>DAOUSD010000286.1 GCA_030627405.1 Deltaproteobacteria bacterium | reverse complement strand
TGGCCAAACTTTTATAGAGACTTAGTCCCATGAAGAAGCCAACAATCATCATGGTTGCCACGAGAAGCTTAGTCCTCATTCTTGTATTCTTTAAAATAGTATCTATCGGATTCATTTTAATATCACCTCCAATATGTATAGAAGGTTTACGGTTCACGGTTTACGGTTCACGGTTGTTCAAAACATAAAACTGTTAACCGTAAACCGATAACCGTAAACTATTACCTAATATAATAGGTATCACAAATCCATTGCAAGAGGAAAAAAAGAACAGAGTATAGGAAAAGAGTTGTTAGCAGATTTATAGGAATAGCAGGGCAGGGGGGGTGTAACCGTTCACAGTTATCGGTTCACAGTTTACGGTTGCTCAAAACATAAAACCGTGAACCGTAAACCGACAACCGTAAACCGTTACCATCATTCCTTATTTTTGTTTATTTCTTCTATAATTTTCTGCGATATCTGGGCAGGGACTTCATCATAATGTGATAATTCCATTGAAAATGTTCCACGACCGCCTGTCATGGAATTAAGATCCGGTGCATAGGTTAAAAATTCAGCCATAGGCACGTGGGCATTTATGACCTGATTTTTACCTTTGGTATCCATCCCCAGCACTCTTCCTCGTCTGCTGTTCAGATCACCCATAATATCTCCCATAAATTCATCGGGTGTAATTATTGAAACCTTCATTACAGGCTCCAGAAGAACCGGCTTTGCTTCTTCGGCAGCCTTTTTAAAAGCAAGAGAACCTGCGATCTTAAAAGCCATTTCAGAAGAATCTACCGCATGATATGATCCATCATCAAGCGTAATCTTGAAATCAACACATGGGAACCCCGCAAGAACTCCCTTATGACAGACTTCCAGTATTCCTTTTTCCACAGCAGGAATGTAAGTTTTAGGTATCGCTCCGCCAACAATAGCATTCACAAATTCAAATCCTTTACCCCTTTGCATGGGCTCCATCTGAATCCAGCAGTCGCCGTACTGGCCATGGCCGCCTGACTGTTTTTTGTGTTTTCCCTGGACACGCACCTTTTTTTTGATTGTCTCTTTATAGGGAACTTTCGGAATATTTAAGAGGACTTCAACATTAAACTTTCTTTTAAGCTTTTCAATAGCAGCCTCAACATGGACCTGGCCTCTTCCGGATAAAAGAATTTCCTTTGTTTCAGAATTTCTAATAAGTTTTAAAGCCGTGTCTTCCTCTAACAACTTTGAAAGAGAAATAAAAACTTTATCTTCATCTCCTTTTGTCTTGGATTCAAGAGAAAACGAAATAAGCGTTGGAAGTGGTTCCACACATTTTAATTTTACTTTATTACTTTCACTGCAAAGCGTATCACCGGTAGAAGTATCCTTAAGTTTGGCTACAGCAACAATGGCTCCTGGACCTGCTTCGTTAACTGGTTTCTGTTCTTTGCCTGTAACCATTAAAAGCTGGTTGAATCTTTCTTTTGAGCCTTTGTTTGAATTATAGAAAGTGCCATCTGATCCTAGCGAACCTGAAACAATTCTGAATATTGAAAGACGGCCGGCATATGGATCCGCCACAGTTTTAAATACAAATGCGGAAAAAGGCGCATCAGGATCGGGATGACATTCGATTTCGTTTTCGCCCGATAGATCAGTACCGATTATGGGAGCTCTGTCAAGGGGCGAAGGCATACAATCGACAATAAAATCTGAAACAAGATTTATTCCTATATTTTTTGTGGCAGAACCGCAAAGTACGGGTGCAAATGCTCTTGATAATATTCCCTTTCTTAAAGCTGCTTCAATAGCATCATCGGATAATGTTTCGCCTTCAAGATACCTTTCGAGAAGCTCATCATCAGCCTCGGCAATATTTTCGACAAGCGCTTCGCGTTCATTCTCTACCAAGTCCTGCATATCTGATGGTATATCAACCTGTTTTGGCTTACCTTCAGTATTATATATATAAGCTTTCATGCCGATAAGGTCGACAACTCCTTTAAATTCGGATTCAGCACCTATTGGAAGTTGAAGAATCATCGGCTTTGGTTCAAAAGTATCTACAGCGTCTTTAAAAGTGCGAAAAAAATCCGACCGTTCCCTGTCCAGTTTATTTATGTAAATGACGCAAGGCAGGTTTAATTCACCAGCAAAATCCCATGCCATCTCGGTCTGAACTTTCAGACCATCAACGGCATCTATAACAACAACAACCCCATCAGCCGCCTGCATACAGTTTCTAGTATCTGAAAAAAAGTTCTGATCACCAGGGGTATCAATTATACTAACTATCTGTTTTTTCCAGTTGTATTGATGAAATCCAGCGCTTAAACTCATTGTTCGTTTAAGCTCTTCCGGCTCAAAGTCCATTACAGTATTGCCGTCTTCAACACGTCCCAGTCGTTTGATAACTCCAGCATTATATAGCATGACTTCCGCCAGAGAAGTTTTCCCTGCGCCTCCATGTGCAACAAGAGCAATATTTCTTAATTGTTTAACCATTTCACTCACTTAAAACTCCTCTCTGATTGAATTATTTGGTTGAATCAAATAAAAATATCTTTTATATGCTTAACTATAATAAATCAAGATTAAAAACTCCTTGTTTCCCTTGGAACCAAGTATTGGAGAAGGAATGATTGACTCACATTTCAGGCCTGTTTTAGTAAAAAATTCCGAGAGATCCTTTATAACCTCATTATGAAGAGCTGAATCGCGCACCACACCGCCTTTTCCGACCTTGCCTTTACCAACTTCAAACTGTGGTTTTATCAGCGCAATAATTCTGGAATCTTGTTTTAAAAACTTAATTACTGAAGGTACAACAATTTTGAGGGAAATAAAGGAAACGTCTATAGTAACGAGATCCACAAGTTGGGGCAGGGTATCAGCAGACATATTCCGAATATTTGTACGCTCTATAATAACAACTCCTGGATCCTGCCTAAGCTTCCAATCCAGTTGGCCATATCCGACATCTACGGCAAAAACACAAGCCGCGCCATGCTGCAGCAGACAGTCTGTAAATCCGCCGGTAGATGCGCCCACATCAAGACATGCAAGGCCGTCAACTTTTATTTTAAAAGATTTCAATGCTTCTTCAAGTTTAAGACCGCCTCTGCCGACATAGGCAATATCTGTTCCTTTCAGAACAATATCGTCATCTTTATCTACAAGAACTCCCGGTTTATCTATTCGCTGGTCATTTACAAAAACCTTGCCTGCCATTATCAGAGCACGACCACGTTGACGACTTGATACTAATCCTTTTTCAATAAGTAACGCATCAAGCCTTACTTTTTTTGAGACCTTTGCAAAACCCCCTTTTTTGCCCAATTTTTGTGTCAGGCTCAAATTTTAATCCT
>DAOUSD010000038.1 GCA_030627405.1 Deltaproteobacteria bacterium | reverse complement strand
TTTCACCCGATGGGTGATTAATAAATAATTATACAAATGCATATTTCATAAGAGCTAACGGCTAATTGCTAACAGCTAATCGCTTAACTTAGGTAATATCATACTTTTTCTCTAAAACGGAGGAGGCTATGTCTGATCTTGAAAAATTATACTTCGATGGAAATGGATTTGAATCTGATTATGATTATGAATCTACACATAACAGTTTTGGTTTAAAAAATATTTTTAATGAAGTTATAACTTGGGATGATATGTATGACAATTTGTGGGATGAAGAATTATGGGATGACTATTTCTAACCTATCAATTTATCTCGTTGAAATTCAAAAATAAAATTTATAAGGAATACCATCTAAAAAGGCGTGGCATTTGTGTCTCCGCCTTTTTTATTGCATCGCATTTCCCATCGCCGGCTTTTTTATGGCAAATTTAAGCAAACAAACCACAAAATCTTCCAGATCAGTTGTCTTCACTATAGTATTTATCATCGCCATATTTATTGGATGCCGGGCAACCCCCCTTCGACTTCAACAATCTGGAGTAAATACCTGTTTTAAGTTTACCGATGATGTAGCATTCGATGAATATATTCGAATAACACGATCAATGATTGAAAAAACGCGTGTAGATATCAATGAACGTAATAAAGCGATTATACTCGAAGCTAACAGTCCCTTTGACCTAAAACCGGATTTATCCTTATATCCACAAAATGAGAATGGAAAATTTAAAAAAGGAATACTTCTTATCCACGGCCTGTTAGATTCTCCCTATATTATTAAGCATGTTGCATTATATCTCCAGTCAAAAGGATTCCTTGTAAGATCTATTTTGCTGCCGGGGCATGGAACGGTTCCGGCTGACTTAACGAAAGTCAGTTATCATGAATGGATTAAAGCTACCAAATATGGAATACACAGGCTTCAGCACCATGCAGAAAAAGTCTATATGGGCGGCTTTTCAACCGGAGGAGCATTGAGTATCCATCAGGCATTAAAGAATCCTGTTATTAAGGGTCTCATACTTTTTTCCCCGGCGCTGGGCATTAAAACTAAGACAGCCTGGTTAGCGGGCCTTGCAAATTCCTTTACAGACTGGCTGGCAATAAGAGATGACATGGATTATGCAAGGTACGAATCTTTTCCATCAAATGCCGCTTATCAGATATATCAACTTGCATGTAATATTGACGACTTGATACTCAAAAAAGGCAAGCATATAAATATACCTGTCTTTATTGCTCTGAGTGCTGACGATATTACCATTGATGCTGAAAAGACGCTCTCTTTCTTCAAAAATTATGTACCTGCTGAAAATAGTATGCTTATTTTGTACACCACAAAAACAAAAAAGTATCCTGTAAACAAGCTCTCAAGAATTGTATTTGAAAACAGTTATTTGCCCGAAGAAAGGATACTAAACTTTTCCCATATATCTATTCTCATTCCTCCTGACGACTTGCATTATGGAAAAAATGGCGATTATAAATGGTGTTTGCATTACCAGCAAAATAAAGAAAAAAGAATGGCATGCATGAATGATCCAGAGATTTGGCAAGGCGAAATAACCAAAGAAAATCTGGCGAACCATACGCTGGGAAGACTCACTTATAATCCTCTTTACCACCAGATGCTTAAAAGATTAGACTGTTTTTTAGAAATGCTGGAATAAAATGTAAACCCACCGCCATTCAACATGGTAGGGGCACGATGCATTGTGTCCATAGTTCGATGGCGATTTTTTCTATTGCGGATTCGGTGATTTTAGACATAGTATTTATCATCCTGCCATTTCAGAGGATTTGTTTGTATGTATTCCAATATTTGATAATAGGATTTTTCATCACGGATAATGTGTTCGTAATAATTGCGTTGCCATAATTTTTTGTTAAACCGTGACCAACCATTATTTTTTACACCCCGAATATATTCGTTGGTGGACAATGATTTAAATGCCCCTACCACATCACCAACCGTAGGGGCAATCCCTTGTGGTTGCCCCATTGTTGGCGGTTGTTCCACATTTTGGGTACCCACAAAGGGGCACCCCTTACAAATTCAATGATTCCATGAAAATGATTGGGCATGACGATAAATTCATGTAATTTGATATTATCAAAATGATATATCAATTCCTGCCATTGGTGTTCAATCATTATCCCTGCATTGTTTTAAATCATTTCCCCATTTTCAATTTTCCCAAACAAACACAATCGGTTTTGCGTGCAAATGGTGATAAAATATAATCCTGCCTGTGAATAATCATATCCCTTTAATCGAATGGAACGGCGGTGATGAATATCAGGATTTGACACCATTTTCCCAATTCCTTTCTCACTCTTTGCTCCTGACATGCTCAAGAAATATATCAATCGGTGCTATTGTAACATTTTTTTTAATAGGATATGCCTCCTTGACAGGCCCGATTATCCATGCTTCACTGATTTTTAAATCATCCAGTACGTTCCAGAATCCTCTGGTTACCTGCGGTGCAGTTGATGCCTTGAATTCACAGGCGATTTTTTTTCTTCCCTTTGTCAATACCAGGTCGATTTCCGCACCGGCTGATGTGCGGAAAAAGGCCGCCTGCCAGCCCGGAAGTTGCGAAAGAATATTTTCCATGGCAAACCCTTCCCACGAAGCCCCGTAAACAGGATGCCCCAGCAGGTCGTCGGCTTTGTTTATGCCAAGCAGGGAGTGAAGTATGCCTGAATCCCTGATAAATACTTTTGGCGACTTCACCAGACGTTTTTTAAGGTTTGCTTCAAAAGGCGGCAGGACCCTGACCATAAAAGTTTGTGACAGGAGATCGAGGTATTTTCTGACAGTTGTATGACTCACCCCCATTGATTCACCGAGCCTTGAGCTGTTTAAAACCTGCGCGTGGATGTGCGCAAGCATCTGCCACAGTCGCCCCAGGGACTGCGCTGGAATTGAAAAGCCCAGTTGAGGAATATCCCTTTCAAGAAAAGTTCTTATAAAATTCTCCCGCCAGGTAAAACTTGCCTTTTCACTTCCTGCAAGAAAACTCCTTGGAAAACCGCCCCTGAGCCAAAGCTTCATAATTTCAGCGGGATCTTTTGTATCCTTCACATGTATTTCGGAAAGCATAAATGGTGTCAGTTCCATGTAGGCGATCCTGCCGGCAAGAGTTTCCGAGCTCTGCCTGATCATGTCCCTTGATGCACTGCCAAGAATAAGTATCTGGCCGTTTGAGCCCCGCTCATCTATAATGCTTCTTAAGACCGGGAAAAGTTCGGGCCGGCGCTGTATCTCATCCAGGCATATGAGATTCTCTTTCTGAAGCTGAAAAAAAAGTTCCGGATCTTCAAGTTTTCTCTGATCAGATGGCTTTTCAAGATCAAGATATACCGCACCTTTTCGGCCCTTTACAATCTCAAGGGCGAGCGTTGTTTTGCCGCACTGGCGCGGACCAAGAACCGCAACTGCTGGGAAGTTATTAAGTCTCTCCTGTATTTCACTCTGAATTATTCTATTAATATAACCTTGCATATTGAATTAATATCTTTCAATTTGCAATATTACAAGCTTTTTTATTTTAAAGTGTGTTTAATCAAAACCGAAGGATCGATATTTTCCTCTGCCAGTTCCACCAGATGCCGGTGATGCGTAAAGAATATGACCTGAGTCCTGGTGGACAACTGCGCCAGGGCTTTCAACGCTGCGACAGAGCGGTCGTCGTCAAACTTGATCAAGATGTCGTCCACGATGAATGGAATCGGTTCGTTTTGCTCCAGATATTCCTCCAGACCAGCCAATCGCAGGACAAGATACAGTTGATCCGCAGTGCCCTCACTCATGCCATCTACGCCTACTATCTCTTTACCGCCCGGGCGGACACCCACAAGCACAGGCTGACCGTTATCGTCAAAGTCCGCCCTGACCCCTTCAAACGAGCCCCGCGTCATTTGCGCAAAAAAAGAATTGGCCCGTTTAAGAATAGGCGCCTGGTTTTTTTCACGATACCTTTCAATCGCCTGGCTTAAAACAGCAGAGGCAAGTCGCAGCCGGGCGTATTGCTCGACATCGTTTTCAAGTCGTCCAAGAAGCATCTGGATTTCTTCGGCTATGTCTGCCGCTTGCGCGCTTCCGTCCATCTTGCTGAGCTCGTTTTCCTCTCTGCCAACAGTCTGATCTTGAGCAGACCTTTCACCCTTCAACTTATCAATCTCTTCCGCCAGCCGTTCAATTTCTGAATCTATCCTATCCGGATCCTCGTTTAACGATTCTTTAACAAAATCATCGATGGTATCGCCGGCGCTTAGCTTCAGCAGTTGTTCGTCGAGACTTTTCAAGTCGGATTCGATCCGGCGGCGTTTTTCGGAACAGCGTTCGGCCTCCGGAAGGCCCTCGTAACTTTTGCAGCCGGCTTCTTCACACATGCCTTTGAGTCGAGTTTTAATCCTGGTCATCTCTTTGTTTGCCTGATTATCTCGCTTCTGTTCCTTGCTCAATTGCTTTTCAAAGGCCTGCAGCTTTGTCTGGTTCGCTCGTGCCCGGTTCAATCGAGCGTTGAGTTCAGCAGCAGCCTGATCGACAGGCAAATCCACCGGTTCTTCGGTTACTGTTTTTACCAGGCCGGTGACCTTATCAGCAAATTCCGTTGAATCCCGGTCGATTCCTTTGATGCGTTTTTGAAGAGTTTCCGCTTCCTTGAGCTTTTCAAAGAGGCTTGACAGATCGTCCATCACTGCATTCGCCTGGGAGGGTTTAGAGTCAACAACAAGTCCAAGTGGCCGGACTGCCGGCTCCCATTCCTTCTTCCATTGAGAAAGATCTTTTTCACTTTGCTCAACACGGGCTTTCGCCTCCGCTAATTCTTTTTCCTTCTGTTTTTTCTCGCTCTGAAACTGTTTTCTGATATTTATTAATTCTTCCTGCCGTTCGATAATTATTCGTGCCCTTTTGATCAAATCAGCCAATAATTCATCACTAACTGTACGAGGTTCGGAAAGAGAATGAAGGGATTGCTCCAATGCGTTGCGGCGCTTGTCGATGCTTTTTTGCAGCGCATCTGTTTTGGACTTTTGTTCTCTAATTTCCGCTGCCTTTTCGGTCATAGCAGCATGGTCCTGGGTCCAGCCTCGCATTTCCCTTGGCGTTCGAGGCGTGATGCCGGCGGCCTGCCATAACTTCGCCCATTCATTGTTAATTTCGGTGAGCTTTTTCTCGGCGATGTCCAGATCTTCTTTTAAGCGTTTGGACTGTTTTTCTTGAGCTGCATTTTCAGCTATCAGTCGTGCTGAATTCGCGACACGATCGGCTTCGCGTCTGAGTCTGTCCGCAATTCCATCTGCCTGAAAAACACTGGCCTCAAAAGCCTCCGCAAGAGTACTCGATGGTTGAAATCGCCGGATAAAATCCTGAACTTCTTCATCGGGCACGGAATCGCCTTTTATAGTGCTGCGCACTAACTGCCAGCCTTGCTCACGCGCATCTCTTAAATCCTGCAAGTCTTCCTCGGTAGGCACCTCTTGTTCCAATTGGAGTTGTTCAATTTGTTGTTCAATCTTTACTTGCGCTCCATGCAGTCTTTTGCTTTCAGATTTTAGTTCGGCAGCCGTACGCTCTGCCTTATCAGTTCGGTCGTCAAATTCATCAATAGTTTCCAGCGATGGTATACGAAGCCCTTCAATCTCTTCGATGCGGCCTGCCCATAATGACTGTTTGCTTAACTTTATTTCCAGTGTTTTTACATCATTTCGGATCTCTGTCCGATCCTCTTGCCATCGGTTTTCAAGCACGCCATACTCTTCTGCCTGTTCTATGGCAATTTTTAATTGATCTATCGGTTTGGGTTCATCAAGCGTTTTCAATTGCGTGTCGAGATCATTAATCTGATCAGAGATCTTTGGTATTGCCTCCCGGGTGTTTTCTATACGAGTTATGATCCGCTCAAACTTTATGCCAAGTTCCTGAATCCTGACTTTGTCGGCTTTCTTTATGCGAAGTTTTTCTGCATCTTCAAGGGTTAAATCATCACGGAGACCACGAAGTATATCCTTTGCCTCGCTTCTCAGCACATCTTTGCGTGTCTGAAGCCGGATGCGATCCCTGGCTGCCTTGCGATGACTGCCCAGCTCTTGATGAATCTCCTCGATAAGTCCTGAATTTTCTATCAGCCCTTCGGAAACTTGTAGTTTTGCCATATCTCGTTCGAGTGTTTCGATGACCTGTAGTGTCTGAGTACGATCGTTTTCAGCAATGCCGAGCTTTGTGATTAGCCCATGTCTTTCATCTCTGAAATTTTCAGGGAGCAGGACGGCAGTTGCGTAGTTTTTATAATCCTCTATCAATTCTCTGCGCCTGGCAATAATGGGCAGCGCTTCCTTGATACGTTCCAGCCGGTGTTGATCTCGCTGCTTATGCGCCAGTTCCTGATCAACAACCTGCTTACGATCCTGCGCTTCCTGCAATGCCTGATCATGTTTGACCCATTCTTGACCAGGCAGTTGAGCCTCACGCAATGCTTTTCGATTTTTGTTTAAATTGCCCAATGCGTCATTTATTCGTGGCTTTTGTCCGGATGGCCTGAAAAGTTGATCGGCTTCGGACTGGAGATCTTGCTGAATTTCACGGAGATTGGCGACACCTGATCCTGCGGCAAAAATAATTTGGCCCATACTTCCGCCACCCTGAATGATTTCTCTGCCGCCACGGACCAGGTCTGCATGGGCTATGCCGAACATGGTGGAAAAAACATCGGCATTCACGCCGCTTAAAAACCGATGAAGAATCGACTCATCCAGTACGGTTTTATCATCCACTGCGCGCAGGGTGTTGCTCCTGCCCTTACGGCGGATAAACTCCAGAGCATCGCCGTCTTTGCGTTGAATGGCGGCTCCGACTCGCATTTTCGTATATGGATGAAGAAAATCATCTAATGACCGCTCGGGGATACCATAAAGCATGTGCCTCAGCGCCCGCAAGGCTGAGCTTTTACCCGCCTCGTTGGGGCCGTATATGATGTGCAGGCCTTCCTTTCCTCCACTCAGGTCAATTCGAACATTAGTGAAAGGACCGAAGGCAATTAACCTTATCTCGCAAATTTTCATTTAAGAATCCTCGTAAGCGTTTACGATTTCTCTTTACGAATAAGCCGCTGAAGGAGCATCGGGCGCACCTGATCAAGTAAGCTGCCAAGCCATTTGGGATCGTCAAATTTCATTCCGTCTGCGCCTTCTTTCAGTTCTCTGGGAACTTTTTTTTCAAGGTCTGCCAGTTCATCTGCCAGAGCATGCAAACGGTCCGGGTCGTATTGCAACTCATCAAGAAGATGAACAAGTTCTCCTATGGCTCCCTCCGCTGATTTCAAGGCTTTGTCAGATAAGGGCGGTTTTGTGCGAAACTTCACTTTTTCAACCCAAACCTGCCCTCCGCCCGTATCCACAGCCGCCGACCGGATCTCATTGGTCCACCGCTCCATATCTGAAGCAAGTTCACTATGGGCTTGCGTGTTCCCTTTGATTACAACACGAGCCACCAGCGGCAGGCCCTCATTTTCGTCCAAACAAGCTTCAAGGTGTTTATTAAATCGATCAACCACCTCGTAACCACTATCAGCACCGGATGTATCCACATTTACAATAACCCATCGAATAACGTCCAGAGTTTTGAATTCCAACTCAGGCCGCCCGCTGTTATCAACGGAAACAAGCACACAGCCTTTGGGGCCGGTCTCCCGGACATGGCGGCCCTGGATATTTCCCGGAAATACAACCAGCGGATCATCCATGAGCACTTCGTGCTGATGAACATGCCCCAGAGCCCAGTAGTCATATCCTTTTGATCGCAACCCGTCCAGGGTGCAAGGGGCGTACGGCTCGTGTCCCTCACGACCTGTAGCGCATGTGTGTAGCATGCCGATGTTGAAACAGCCGGGCAGGGGCGGCGGGTACTTAGCTGAGAGATCCTTTTTTACGGCAGGCGAAGCAAAGCTCTGGCCGTGAATGGCGACTTCTATATTGTTGATGCGAAGCGTTGCGGGCTTTTGATTTGGAAACAGATGCACGCTTTCAGGAAACCGGAGAGCTCTCGAAATTTTGCTGGCAGCATCGTGGTTTCCGGCCACAATGTATACAGGAATGCCTGCGTCACGCAACTTGCTTGTTTGTGATACAAAATAGAGGCCCGTGTTGTAGTCTTTCCAATCTCCGTCATAAAGGTCTCCGCTGATGAGAACAAAAGACACATTTTCCCTGATAGCAGTCTGAACCAGGTTGTCTAATGCACGGCGGGTCGCCTGGCGAAGCTCACCGACTGGAGCACCATCGTAGTAATCGAGCTTGTGCAGCGGGCTGTCTAAATGAATGTCGGCAGCATGTAAAAATCTAAACATATGTCAGTTCTCCGTTTGGAAAGAACGTTGTTATGGCCTTTCGAGGTATAGGTTTAATTATACAATTTCAATATCATGCACACCATGAAGGGTCAAACCACAAATTTCTAACTTCCAATTTCAACATTCCGTGAACGCTTACAAAATGAGTTTGTAAATTTCTGATTAAGAAGTATTGATTTTTGGTAATAAAAGTTGATAATAGAACTCAAATAAGAAAAAAACAGCGTGCTTTATTGAACCTATCGGTATAGATGAATTTAAAAAGGATGTTTTGGGGTGATCGTATGAAAATATTTGCGTCCGGGTCCCTGGCTTATGACCGCATAATGGGCTTCCCTGGAAAATTTGAAGATCATATCTTACCTGAAAAAATACATATTCTAAATGTCTGCTTTATCGTTAACGGCCTTATCGAGAAATTTGGAGGCACAGCAGGAAATATTGCTTACAGCCTTTCTTTATTAGGAGAAAAGCCGCTGATTCTGGCGACTGCCGGCAAAGATTTTGGCCCCTATGAAACATGGCTGCATCAACATAAGCTGCCGTTAACCGGCATTCGGAAAATTCCGGAAGAATTAACCGCAGGTGCTTATATTACCACAGACAAAGCAGATAACCAGATTACGGGTTTTAACCCGGGAGCAATGAAATATCCCTCGCTCTATAAATTTGACGGGGTTGATCGGAAAGAGGCAATAGCAATTATAGCTCCGGGTAATATCGAAGATATGATAAACTACGGCCGGACCTACAAGGAACACCGTATTCCCTATATTTTTGATCCCGGCCAGTCTATCACGGCACTGTCAGGGGGCCAGATGATAGAAATAATTACAGATTCTGAAATGTTGATATCAAATGACTATGAGCTGGAAATGATAAAGAAAGCTACTGAGCTTGAAAATTCAGATCTTCTTAAAATTACAAAAAGTATTATTACAACTCTGGGTGAAAACGGCTCAATAGTATATTTACAGGACCAGGAAACAAAAATACCGTCAGCAAAAGCACATGCCGTATCTGATCCGACAGGCGCAGGCGATGCCTTTCGCGCAGGAATGATTAAAGGTATGGTAACGGGAAAAGATCTGATTACTTCTGCAAAAATGGGTGCTGTTTGCGCCAGTTTTTCAGTTGAGCACCACGGTACCCAGGAACACAAGTTTACTCAGGAAGATTTCTGGAACCGTTATAAAGCCAATTTTAAATAAGGTGCGGTTATTCTCATCTCCCGAGTTTACAATATCAAAATGCATATTATGTGTTTCATGTGTGATTGGTTGGTCAAACCAAAAACAACAGCATTTTTGGCATCCTTCATTTGTCAGTTTGCAGTTTTTAAAAATTTTGTATAAAGTCGTAAATAAAATTATTCGCTATGCTTGTTACAATAAGTTAAGGATACAACCACAAATAAGGAGGTCTTAACAGATGATAGAACAAATTACCGCAAACGCCAATATACTTGGTGGAAAGCCTATTGTCCGAGGGACACGTATCTCCGTAGAATTCATTCTTGATTTATTAGCCTCTGAGGTTTCAGAGAAAGAAATTCTTGAAGATTACTCCCATCTCACGAAAGAAGATATTCATGCCTGTCTCAGGTATGCTGCTCGTTCCTGTAAAAATGAAATTTACGTGGAGTTAGAACCGGTCGCCGCATGAAACTGCATAGCGTCAAAATTTTCACAGATGAGAATATTTCCCCCAAAGTTGCGAGCTGTGCGGTTAGCCATTAGCAGTTAGCTTTT
>DAOUSD010000017.1 GCA_030627405.1 Deltaproteobacteria bacterium | reverse complement strand
TGTTGAGGCGTACGCATGGCAAGGCGCGAGGAGGGCGAATAGCAGGCTATTTAACCAACGAGCAACGCAGCCATGCGGGATGGATCGGCGCATCAAAATGTGAAGTTATTTTTGAGCGAGCCCTAAATAAGAATAGATTTAAACAATTTTTATTGTATTATTTCAACGCATTGTGATATATAAAACTATCCAAAATTAACAATGCCGTGAATTTTTTAGATATTGGAAAACATATAAACATGCCAGAAACTCAAGACAAATACATAAAAGCCCTTATGGATATCAGCAGGGCCATTACTTCCGACCTGTATCTGGAAGATCTCCTTAAGCTTATTGTTATGGTTACGGCAAGGGTAACCGGAGTTGAAATTTGTTCATTGTGGCTTATAGACGAAAGGGTTAATCCCACAATGATACGACTAAAAGCTTCTCAAAGCATTGACCCTGAGTATATGAAAGACAGATCGCTAAACATGGATGAAGGAGTTGTTGGCTTTGTGGCTACCCAAAAAAGGCCGCTAATTGTCGAGAATGTACTTGATGAGCCTAGATTCAAGGAAAAAGCAATGGCAAAGAAACTTGGGCTTGTATCAATGGTTAGCATACCTCTTCAAGTCAAGGATGAAAAAGTGATAGGTGTATTAAACTGTTTTACAGCAAGCCGGCATAAATTTTCTGAAACAGAAGTCAACTTGATAATTACTGTGGCAAATCAGGCGGCTGTGGCGATACTTAATACGGAACTCATGGTAAAAACCAAGGTTGTTCAGGAAGAACTTGAAACACGTAAGCTGGTAGATCGTGCAAAGGATGTCCTCATGAACCGGCGGAATAAAACCGGAGAGGAGGCGTATCGCTGGATTCGAAAGCGCAGTATGGATACTCGAAAATCAATGCGTTGTGTTGCTGAGGCGATTATTCTTTCAGAGGAGCTTGAATAAGGGCTCGGTAAAGTCTGTCGAGTTCAGAAGACCTTTAATGCTGAGATAATTAAGGGGGTCCAGGCCGAGGGATGAAGAAATAGCTGCCGTCCCCGTTCCTTACGTTGGTAGCCCCGTGAACCGTAAACTGTAAACCGTTTTTTTACCACTCAATCCCCAGCATCAGACAGTTCAGTCCACTGCCGATTCCCAGGAATCCGACAAGATCATTTTTTATCAGGAACTCGCGTTCCGATGCTATTGCAGCAGTTATTGGAAGTGATACGGTTCCTATATTTCCAAGATGCCGGAAGGTGGTAAAATCTTTTTCTTTTGGAATACCTATGGAGTCCAGTATGGTTTTTTGGTGAGTTGATCCCACCTGATGGCAGATGATTTTGTCGGGCTTATTATCGGACCACGACAGTTCTTTTTTGAAATCTTTGTATGTTTCAATTCCCAAAACAACACCGTGCTGCAAAACACCGACGGAATCTGTTTCCATAACATGAAGTCCGCTTGCAGGTATCCCGGTATCCGGCCCCCAACGGCAAAGTTCGTGATGCTTTGTTGCGTTTTTTATCATTCCTCCTAAAAATCGATGTCCCTTATCGGAAAGTGATTCATCCGTCAAAAGAACAGCAACAGCTCCGGACCCGCCTGTAAGAGTCGCAATTGTTTTCTTAAAGACTTCTATATCTTTTGTTTTAAGTAATCGGTCTATTGTAATATCAACGATTTGACGGGAAGACTCGCACGCTACTGCAAGACCCGCCTTGATATGTCCCAGCTCAATAGCATTGGCAATTTGCACCATTCCATTAAGAATGCCAAGGCAGGCATTTGAAATATCGTAAATCTGTGCTTTACTGCTTATCCCAAGGCTGTGTGCCGTTGCGCAGGCTGTTGCCGGTTCCAGGTTGTCCCTGCAAACACCTCCGTAGATAAGCATGCCGATAGAATCCGGTGAAATGCCTGATGTTTCTATTGCCTTTTGTCCTGCTTTTATCGCACCTTCATACATTTTAAAGCCTGGGTCCCAGAACCTGCGTTCCTGTATTCCAGTTATTGCTTCCAGTTGACCTTTTTGCAGATGAAGCTTCTCGTAAAGAGGCTCCAGCCGTATTTCCAGATCTTCTGAGGTTATCACATTCGGGGCAAGTTCATAACCAAATGAATTTATGTAAACTTTTGAGTAAAGCATATTATTTATCGGTAACCGTTTACAGTTGTCGGTTCACAGTTCACAGTTTTTCCAATGAACTATGCAACGACTGAAGCATTTTGGATATTGATTTCAATTCTTGTATTAATTCTTTTGCATTTAAATCAGAAATACTCTTTTTCACTAATTCTCTTTTACTTTCTGCCTTTATCAACCGTAAACCGATAACCGTGAACGGCTCCTTAATTTATAGGAACAAGCCTGATCCCAAAATCTTGCATCTCATAAATATATAGTCCATCAACTTTTAGAAACCCATTTGCCTGTATGGTTGGGACCGGTATATCCTGTATTTTTGTCACTACAGCTTCAATTTCTATCTTTTTGTTTTCCGGAACAATCTGGCCTCTATAAATCCAGATGTGCGGTTTGTCGGTTATAAGCTCGAACATGTGAGTTTCTATCAGATGGCTCCAGCGATCAATTGCCATGAATTTTATCAGTTGAATAAAAGACTCAATGCCGAGGGAACCCGGACATACAGGATCCTGATAAAAGTGCGCTTTAAAAAACCATTCATTTGGATCAACCTTTTTTACCCCGCGAATAAATCCCAGGCCTTCAGTGCCGCCATCCCGGATATAAGTCTCAATTTCGTCAACCATAAGCAATGCTTTTGACGGCATTGCCGGACAAGGCGCCGGAGCGGTTTCCAAATCATAAGGAGTGAAAGGAGGAATGTTGTCAAACACATGTGAAACCGCCCTTTTAAGCTCGTCTGCATCAGGTTTGTATGCTTTTCCCGCAGCATCAATTATTCCAACCTGCTGTGCCAGCGCTTTCTTTGTAAAAAATCCGAAATTCGTAGTTCCTTCATATATTAATTTGTCAGACTGCAGGATTTGTATGTCAAAGTGTTCTATTATCATATCTCCTGCTTCAGCAACTTTGGTCATGCGGGTGCGCATTGTAAGAATCTTTGAATCAGGCAGAACCTGATGATGCAAGACAGCTTTTCCACCAAGGTTTCTGAACTTCAGGTTTTTTTTACTTTTGAGAGCAGAGCCCATATAAGCTGCAAGCCATCCACAGGGTTGCAGGGCTATTTCAAGTAGTATGCAGTATGGCATGGCAGGGATACGATTTGCTTTAAAGTACCACTCATCCGGCGGCACTTCGTACTCTGCTTCGATCCACCCGCCAGGTTTCAGCACCCATTGTTCCGGCTCAATATTAGTTATTCTGTCTATAAACAGATAGGGCGGACCCGGAAGCCTGGCGATAATTCTTTCTTCATCAAAAACCTTATATGGCTCGCCAAATGCCTCTGAAGGTTTTCCAGTTGAAAATGCCAGAATACTATCATAGTCAAAACCGGCTTTTTTCTTCCAGGCTGATTCAATTTCTTCACGAGTTATTCCTGACATTTTCATTGACATGTCTTTGAACATGACAATTCGCCGGCCATCACCAAACATATGTGCATCTGCAATTACAAAAGGCTCGGGGCCATAACCTGTTTCCTTTATTTCTACTTCGTAAACTACATGTCTGGTGTCAGACCTTACCGGGCCTCTGCACTTCAGTATGCTTTCAACCCCGATAACCGGTTCGTAGCATACACCGGGCTTATCGGTTACCCACCCCATGCGCTGAATAAATACTCTAAGCGTGTGTGCGCAGCATTCATACATGAGTGTTCCCGGCATAACCATGTCATCCTTGAAATGACAGGTAAGAAACCAGTCATCAGGATGTATATCCGCCTCAGCCCTTATCATACCCATTCCATAACGGCCGCCTTTTGGGTCAAGATTTAGTATCCTGTCGATCAGTTTCATCCGGCCACCTGGGAGCTTGAGAGAATCAGCGAGTTTTATACCATTAAAAAGGACGCCAAAACATTTTTCAAGATCTCCTGCTCTCAGTGCTTCAACTTTATCATCGTTGTAATTTTCCACATCAACCTGGACAAGCTCATTCCAGCCGGAAGGCTTTTTACCCGGTACAGGCTCGGTATCCTCTTTTGTTAAAATTATACCGCCTGATTTTTTAACCTCTTCTTCAGTAAAGAATCCCGCACAACCATCAGTCATGCTTATAAGAGGTTTGTTGTTGATGAAGCCTTCAAAACTGAAGAAGAAAAGAAAAGTATCGCCCTGGCGTACAAATTTTTCAATTTCTATTTCATATCTTATGACATCGCCGGGGCACGGGAGCCCGCGGTGGAACTTTACAACCGCATCAAGGAGCCTGTAACCTCTTTCTCCCTTAACTGCAAGGTCAATCCCCAGGTATGAACAGAGAAACAGGTCGGCCTGCCCGGCTTCAACCGATATGCATACAGGCGCATGCCCACCGTCAAGATACCATGCTTCCGGCAGGACATCATGCTCTGTTACTATACGACCAGGGCCAAGTGAGCCTTTTTCGCCTTCTATGGAAATTATCCTGTCAACAAGCATGAGCGGCTCATCAGGAAGGCGTACCCGCACTTTGTAAGTATCTACTGCCGCAAACTCAGGGCCAAGCACCTTTGCTGCCGAGCCAATCGCAAACTCCATACACATATCGCGTGAAAAAGCGAAGACGTCGCTCATTTTTATTTCTCGTTGCGTTCCCTTTATTTCTTTTCCTGAGATTATCTTTTCAAGAATCCGGGTTTGTGTGGCGAATGTTTTTTCAATGCCTTTGGTTAAGTCATTTGAGAAATTTATAAAGGTTTTGTGGGCTTCTGAAACAGCGGTTACGTTTTCCGTTACAGGTCCGATCAGATCATTATATGAAAAGACTTTATCTAAATTTTTAAGCTGTATTTCCTGATCTTCAAGCTGTATTTCCTGATTTTTAAACTGAGTTTGAGCATGTCTTATGTTAATTCTTCGTGGCAGAGCAGGGGAGGGCGCTCTTCCGCCAATAGTCAGGGTTAACTGTTTTTCTGATTTTTTATTGTATATTTCTTTTAATAAACCGGTTTCGTAAATTTTATCTAAATCAACAGGCACACGTTCTGTTATCAGCGAACCTAAAAATTTGAGAACTGTGATATAATTATCTTCTCCACGGACGCATGCAGAGACAGCCATGTGAGGTTTTTTATCCAGTATGCGGCTGATCATTCTGGTGCATGAAGAATGAGGCCCCATTTCAAGGAATATGCGTATGCCGTCTTTATATGCCCGGTCAATTAAGGCGGTGAAATCAAACCCTTCAATTGCCTGTTTAAGAATTGAGGATGCGGCACTGTCGCTTGTAAGAGCATATGAACGCCCAAGAGCGCAACTGTAAAATTTTATGCTTTCCGGAGAAGCAGTTGGAAAGATGTGAAGCTTTTTATATGCGTCTGCAACAGGAATGGCTGCGTCGCAGTGGACGCTGACAATGCCGTCAAGGAAAATTGCTTCACATCCGAGCATCTTGATTGATGCTTCAACATTGTCTTTTTGGCCGCCGATTACGCATTCATCCGGAGTATTAATTATAAGGAGTCTTGCATAAGGGAATTTATTTATAATGCTTTTAACATCATTTGCCGGACGATTAACTACGGCAACACACCGTTTTATATCTTTATCAGGAGGGATATTCCAGGCCCTGCGGGCGGAATTACACGGGCCGGCGAGTTCTGTAGTGAAAAGATCGGTCTCCCGCATTCTTTTCAGCATTTCTCCGCGATCAGGCCATGCGCCCAGGGCAAAAAGCCCTGCTGATTCACCAAGGCTGTATCCGATAACGGCAGATGGTTTTATCCCGAAATTCATTATCAGATTAGCAGTCACACCCCCATGTACAACCTGACCGAAAATCATATTTAAAGGATCAGATATAATTTTTTTGTAAGCCTCTTTTTCCCATCCCGGCATCCACGATGTTCTCTGAGGCACATAGCATTGTGGAACAAGCTGTGTCCTGAGCTGCTGAGTTTCCGCATCCATTTTGCGGAGAATTTCCGGCCATTGGACACCAATACTTCTTCCCATTCCAACATAATGGTTGCCTGAACCAGGAAAGACAAATGCTGTTTTGCCGGAGAGACCCAAGGGATCAGGTGAATAGCTTATACCGCTCAGGCCATTTATTCTTTTGGAGGTACCCTCTGAAACCGCATTTCTTGCATCATTAATCAGCTTTTCGAGTTGAGAAATATCAGCCGCAACGATTGATACCGCATATTTTTTTTCAGGTACCTGCTTATTCTTGTATAGGAAATTATCAAATAGCGAAGCGACATCATTATTCGACGTTCGATGTTGGACGTTCGATGTTGGACGTTCATCTTTTAATTTATTCTTTAAATACCAGCTTCGGGCAGCAGCTTCTATGTTAGAGCTAAGAGCGTTGGGTTCTTTGAGCTTTTCAATATGATTGGACAGTTTTTCAAGACCTTCCATCAAAGAGGTTTTATTGTTTCCTTCAATAACAAAAAGTCCGAATTCCCGGTCGCCCAGAGGCTGTCGCCTTTCTATTTCTACTTTTTCCAGTATGTGATTTTTTTGCGAATATTCAAATCCTTCAAGAATAACATGCATGCAGTTGCCGTCTGAAGTTAATGAGGATGTGCACGCCCTTCGGGGGCCGTCTTTTCTGTCTCTCAGCCAGTATTGAGGAAAAGCAGGCATATGAAATACGCTGTCCTGCCACCTGTCATTTGCAGGCATGATAAAATTAGTTAGAGGAGGAATTATCTCATGGTAAAGGCACAGGCTGGTTTTTACTAATGATGCAAGACCTGAAGCAGCGCCTGTATGTCCGATATTTGCCTTTACAGAGCCTATGGCGCAACTGACATTTTTATTATCAGACAGGCCTGCAAAAAAATCATTTAGAGCCTCTGATTCCAGATTATCTTCAAACGGGTCTCCGCTGCCGTGAGTTTCAAAATAACTTATTGATGATGAAGAGATGTCTGCATCTTGAAATGACCGCTTGAGTGACAGGGTATAAGCGCTTTTTGAAGGAGTTTCAGTATCAATTCCATCACCTGTAGCGCATCCCAAACCTTTTATTACGGAATAAATTCTGTCTCCGTCCTTGATTGCACTGTCAAGTCTTTTTAAGACAAGCGCAGCCGCGCCTTCACCGGGCAGAGTTCCATCTGCCGACCGGTCGAACGGATGGATTTCATTGTTTTTTGAATAAGGTCTTAATTTGTTTGTGGTAATAACATTGCGCACGTCGCCGGACAGATCAATTGCTCCGACAAGTACGGCATCCGTCTCATCCTGCTGCAATGATCTTACTCCTATTTCAAGCGCTTTAAGTCCTGATGCTCCTTCACAGGAAACAGCAAAACTTGGGCCTCCAAAACGGAATTCCCTGGCAATGCGGCTTGCTATAATGCCTCCAAGAGCACCTATTGTCCGGCTGTTTGTCAGCGCCGGGCCTGATGAGTTTCTTAAAGATTCAAGCCATATCTTGGTTTCTTTTTCATTCAGATTGAGTTTCTGTGTATTTATCCATTTTTGAACCAGATTATAAAGATTCCACCTCAGATGATAATTGGTTGCTTCAAAATCAAATTCCATTCCTATGACAACACCTGTTTTCGGGCGTTTTTCTCTATCCACAAGACCCGCATCTTTCATGGCGTTTGAAGAAACTTTAAGCATTAGCAGATGTTGCACAAGTATATCGGGAATTTCATTCGGCGGCATATGAAATTCTCCTGCAGTCAAAGCAAGCTTGTCTATAAAGGCGCCGTATAAAAGCTTTCCATCAAGATGTCCGGCGGCAATGTTATCGCATCCTTTCCACCTGTCTTCAGGTCTTTCTCTGATTATTGAAGAGCCTTTAAAAATGATTTCCTTGAAATCTTTCAACGAGTTTAACCGGCCGAAAGCAGCGTCCATTCCAACAATGGCAACAGGGGGTTGCGGGTTGCGGGTTGCGAGTTGCGAGTTGCGAGTTGCGGGTTGCGGGTTTCGGGTTTCGGAATCCGAACACCATTCCTCTATAAGCAGATGCCCATTTATTCCTCCGAATCCAAATGCGCTGACTGCGGCACGAAACGGCCTTTCGTTGTTTTTTCTTATCCACTCTTCGGCTTTTGTCTGCACACGAAACGGACTGTTTTTAAGGGGGCTTTTTTCCGGTGCTTTATTAAAGTTAATTGATGGAGGAAGAACTTTATGTTTTAAAGCAAGAAATGTCTTTATCATTCCGGCTGCGCCGGCAGCGGTTAAAAGATGGCCAATCATGGATTTGACTGATCCTATCGAGCATTGTTCATACGACCACCCGGATTCACCCCAGAGCTTTCTCAGGCTGTGAAGCTCAGTTGTGTCTCCGACACGCGTTCCGGCACCATGACATTCAATAAGATCAATTTCGCATGGAGACCAGCCCACGGATAAATAAGCGTTGCGCATGGCACGGACTTGACCTTCAATGTCCGGTGCGAGAAGATTGCCGCTCATGTCGTTTGAGAGCCCTATACCGCGTATTAAACCGTAAATACAGTCCTTGTCTCTCAGGGCATCGTCAAGCCTTTTTAAAACAAGTATGCCGGCACCTTCTCCCACAACAAGGCCATCTGCTTTTTCGTCAAACGGGGCGCACCTTCCTGAAGGAGAAAGTGCGCGAAGCTGGCTGAAGCCTACTTGAGTGTAAAGGCATTCAGGCCTTGATACCCCTCCGGCCAGCATGACATCCGCGCGAAGAGAATGAAGCTCATCACAGGCAAGTTTGACTGCATAAAGAGATGATGCGCATGCAGCATCGAGAGTATAGCTTCCGCCTCCGAGCCCTAAGCCTTTGGCCAAAATAGAAGCCGGAAGGCTGGTTACTCTGCTTGCCAGACACTGCGCCCTGCTAAGTGGTTTATTAGTGGAAAAATTACTGTTTTTGAAGAGTTTTTCTTCAAATGATTTCCCTATGATTTCTCTGGTTATTGAAGAAGAAGAATCAGTAGGCAGTGCAATTGCAGCAAGAACAGTTCCAATGCGTTCTTTATTGATTGTTGAAATATTACAGTTTGAAAGCGCTTTTTTGCCTGCATGAAGAACCAGGTGAAAAAGAGGATCAAGATTGTCCAGGATGTCCTTGTCAATATTGATGTCATTTAAATCAGATTTGATTGATTTTAATATGTCATCATGTATAAGACAGGCGCGTTTTGAGAAGGCCTTATCCGGTGCCGGTTCAGGATTGTACATGAACTCAGGTTCAACAATCCACCTTCCCTCAGGCACCTCAGAGCTCGAGTCTACTTTATTGATAATGTTGTTCCAGAATATATCAATATCAGGAGCTCCGGGGAAAATACCGGCCATCCCAACCACAGCTATAGGTAATTTTTTTTGCATTATATTGTTTTTCAGCCACTAAGGCACAAGATATTAAGACCTGTAAAAAAACGAGGAGTCAACCACTCGACTAAATGAATTTCTATACCTGACTGAAAGTTTTAAGGCAAGGGGGCAATAAAAATATATCAGGGTCAGAAAATGGGGTCATTATGTTGCCGGTTTGGTTATGTTGTGAGTTTTGGATATACTTCCCGTGCATTTAATTTGATCATAGTAAGGGACTTGGAAAAAAAGAATATACCCAAGATTGCGCAGGATTTTTGTTCATATTCAAGGCGCGACTGAAGGCGCATAGCAAGGCTATGTAACGAAAGCCGCAACGCCGAAGATGGGCAAAAAGACAAGCAAGATGGTATATTATTTATTTCCAAGTCCCTAAGTACTTTTAGTTTTTTAAATAGCTTGAATACTTCTCTTGTTTGTTTTTCTTTGTGAGACATCATAGCCATCTCCATTTTGTCGTATTTTCAAGGGATAAATTTTAGAATAAAAAAATTTAAAAGAAAAATTGGCGGAGTATCTGATTGGAATAAGGCTATAATTAGCAATTATGTCATATAGTTACAAAAATCCAACCGAATTTTGCCATCATAGTTAAATATTAAAAATCAAGTCCATTAATGGTAATTATTGAGCATCAACAGGTGATAATCAACCTTATTTTTTATCGTATCTTCCCGAATAAATCAACATGAAAGGAGGTAAATTTCATGATTAATTTTCTCTAAATTCCCCCTGCTTGACCATATCCAGCGGACTTTTAACTCCCATGCCGCCTTTATTTAAGACATGAGTATATATCATCGTAGTTGAAACATCTTTATGTCCCAAAAGATCCTGAACGGTTCTGATATCATATCCCGCCTCAAGAAGATGGGTCGCGAAACAGTGTCTAAATGTATGCGGGCTGACAGGCTTTGGGATACCGACCGATCTGGCAGCATTGCGAACCGCTCTTTGAAGAGCTGTTTCATAGGCATGATGACGCCGGCATTTTCCGCTCCGTGGATCCTTTGATATCCTTGTTGATGGGAAAACATACTGCCAGTACCATTCTTTTGCCGCATTTGGATATTTTCTTGACAGTGCATATGGAAGATAAACCTCGCCAAAACCGCCTTTCAAATCTTTTTCATGAAGGACCCGTACTCTTTTCAAATGTTCAATTAACTGCGTTTTTAACTGCTCTGGAAGCATTGTCACTCTGTCTTTTTGTCCTTTTCCGTCACGAACGATAATCTGGTTGCTGTCAAATTCGATATCCTTTACTCTTAGCCGTAAACACTCCATGAGTCTAAGCCCACAACCATACAGCAATTTTGCCATAAGCGCATTTTTCCCCGACATAACGGTCAAAACAAGATCAGCTTCATTTTTTGTAAGTACGGTCGGCAGCCTTTTAGGTCTTTTGGCCCTTTCCATATTCCCGAAGTCTCCCAGATCCCTGTTCAATACCTGTTTATAAAGAAAAACAATAGCATTAAGCGCCTGATTCTGAGTGCTTGCGGCAACATTTCTCTTTACCGCAAGGTATGATATATACTGCGAAATCTCCCTCTCTCCCATATTTTTAGGATGTCTTTTGCCGTTAAACAGTATAAATCTTTTGATCCAATCTGTATATGCCTGTTCTGTACGAATCGAATAATGCTTTTTCCTTATTACGTGACGCACCTGATCCAATAGTTTCATCTTTAACTCCATTTTATCGTCAATAATCAATTGCCTATAAATATTGACAAATTGTTGGTAATATGCATAATAAAATTATATGTATATGTTAAATATTTGTCATGTTGTTTATTACAAACACATTAGATTTTAGAATGCAACACTTTTCTTTCTCTTATGCGCATTTCCAAAATCAATATATGCCTCAATCACATTATTTGCTCTATGATATCACAAAGTTAGAAAGTTTACAAAAAAAAGCGCTATACAGCAAAACAGCCGCATATTGGAAATAGGCTGCATTTTAGCCGTATTTTACATTTCAATATGTAATAACAGTTAATACTAATACATTGCATTGTTTATATTTTTTAATTTTGTAGCGGCAAATAGCCGTAATTAACTACGGCTATTAAGCCGTCTAATCTATGTTATGCTCTAAACCCATTAAAATGTGATGGCTATATGCGCTACGTAGACAAGAGCTTAGGCTTCTCTTTCGAACTACCTGAAGGTTGGCGTCATGATGAACACAATTTGACATTGACTTTCCTCGGCCCCAAGGGCCGTGTCGGTCAAGCCTTCGAGCTTATTCAAATGCGAATTGGAACAATACAGCCCCCCTATTTGGAAGCAGAAAAACGAGAAGAATTCCTAAAAGAGCCAGGTGCAGTTGTTTTTCGCAGCGAAGTTGGAAGTGAGACGAATGTCGTGGTTCTGGAAAAGCATAGTGATACTGAGATATCAGTGGTCCACGATGGGGTGCATTACATTATTGCGCATTCCAATGATGAAACAACTAAATTGGCAGCTAAAAAACTCAAAACAACTTTCAACTTTCCCTCAGCTGCGGAGGCGTCCACTATCATTCAACGATCTAATAATCCGCAGAAGCAAGCTATCCTTCCAGTTTTGAATGGTTCTACAGAGGAAGCACACAGTGTGCTCAAAGATGCTAAAATTCATTCGGAACCTAAAATCTTGGCTGATGCAGATTCAAGTCGAAAAAAGGCCGAAAAAGCCGGTAAACTTTGGAGAAAGGGCAATTATTGTGAGGCCCGATCGCTTTATGAGGAAATAATACCGTCTGTTTCTTTGCCTCTTGATAAAGCAAAAATGCTATCGAATATCGCTCAACTATATGAAAAAGAGGGCGATATAACCGGTGCTATTGATAATGCCCATGCGGCGATTAAAGTAGTCAACGCAAACGAACTTTTTAAAACAATGGAGGGATCTCACTTGCGTGGCTATTTAAATGGTTTTGTTAATAGACTCGAAGGGAAAGGTCGATGGGAAGCGCTCCCTTTCGATGAGAATATTCCTTTAGATTTAAATTTAAGTACTTTTAATCGGCTTCGTGTACACTTTTCAATAGCGGTTATTTCCGGTGTATTACTATCCACTTTAAGTACCGACTTGAGAATCCCAGACCTAAACATTTCGCTGGTTCATGGGAAAATAGTGATTTTTTCCCTTGCTGGACTTATTTTTAGTATTTTTTTTGCGTCAAGCTTACTTCGCCAAACTGTAGGCGCAGTAATGGCACTTACAGGACGTAACCCAGAAAAATGTCTTCTTCCAGCCGTTAACTTTCTGACAATATTATCTATGCTTTATCTTTTGTTTTTACCAAATGGGATCTGGAGCATGGCGAGCGAGGTGGTAGTGTTTGCATTAACGGCGGTGTTTGGTGTTGCGATTTTCTATGGAATTATGTTCCGAAAACACGCCAAAAAAATAGAGTGAAATGCATAACCAATGCTAATTCAGCCGACGCAAAAAGCCGCGCAGCTGATTAGCAACGTTAGGGGCAGTGAGAAATTGTGCTGGAGTTGGAAATATTTATAGATCGGTAGTCGAATTTAAATAAAACTAATCACATGAGGGATTCTTGAAATGATTACCATAAACGAAGTTAGGAATTGGTCGATAGAAAGATTGAAGATGGAACTACACGATTTAGAAAGGAAATATGACAGCGTTGCTGATGACCTTAGAGAAATGGAAGAGTACTGTTCCACTCGTCCTCCGAACGAAGCATTAGGCGGACTGAGAATCCTTCCCGAAAGAATGGAAAATATTCAGGAGCAGATGGAAACCATTAAATCAGTCCTTCGAGAAAAGTTATGATATTTACATAATGGCGGGATTAACAATATGTACTTGTTTTATTTCCTTTTTCAGGTGGGCTCGGTGGGTGGGGCTCGGTGTCAAAGCTTGGGCTCGGTGTCAAAGCTTGAATTATGAATAAAGATTGTTTGCTTGTAAATTCAACATTGTTTGCCTAACCAGTCAGTCCACCTAACACCAGAAGCCGGGTCATTTTTCGCTTTTGCCATTTCAGAGCAAAACTTCTCTTTTGCCAAGTCCTCATTGGCTTCTGGTGCAGGTGACTTCTACGTTAACCGGAATTTTCCAGATCAACATTGACACATTTTTAACTACCTGATGTTATTAAATGTTAGGAAAAAAGGGGGTCAAGTCTGCCTTTGACCCATGAAAGACAATAAGAGACAAAAACCTTAATAACAGAAGAGTTTCGAAGCTTATA
>DAOUSD010000075.1 GCA_030627405.1 Deltaproteobacteria bacterium | reverse complement strand
TTGGGGGTATTCTGATTTTTTAGAGGCTATTCAAAACCCAAAGCACGAAGAACACGAATCTATGTTTGAATGGGTTGGTGGAGAATTTGATCCTGATGAATTAGATATTAAGCTTATTAATAGTCATCTGAAAAATTTGAAATTATGAGCGCTCTTTACATAAAAACAGCCAACAGGGCGGAGACGGATCGGGCAAAGCTGTTTGATACTCTGGTCCGGCTTTCCGGCTCTTGATTGGTTGGGGAAAATGGTATGAAAAAAAGAGCATCTCAAAAGGTTTTGGTTACAGGAGGTGGAGGTTTCCTGGGCAGCGCTATAGTTAAGCTGCTGGTGGAAAGAGGCGACCATGTCCGAAGCTTTTCCCGCAGCTATTACCTAAAGCTTGCATCTATGGGGGTTGAACAGTTTCAGGGCGATATTGCTGATAAAACCTCTGTAGAAAATGCATGCAGGGGGGTTGATCTTGTATTTCATGTTGCAGCTAAAGCCGGTGTTTGGGGAGCTTATTCCGATTATTACAGAACCAACGTTACAGGAACTCAAAATATTATTGAAGCCTGTAAAAAACATAATGTTTCAAAACTCGTCTATACAAGCTCGCCAAGCGTTATCTTTGATGGAACAGATATGGAAGGTGTAAATGAATCCTATCCATACCCAACAAATTATAATGCATGCTATCCAAAAACAAAGGCCCTTGCCGAACAGGCTGTTAGAGCTGCCGGTGACAGCCTGTTAACTGTTATATTAAGACCGCATTTGATATGGGGTCCAAAAGACAGCCATATAGTTCCAAAAATTATTTCAAGAGCAAAACAGCTATTAATAGTAGGTAACGGCAAAAATCTTGTGGATACGATTTACATAGACAATGCTGCTTATGCTCATATTCTGGCTGCAGTAAAACTGGATGAAAATCCAGGTATTTCAGGAAACATTTATTTCATCAGCCAGGGAAAACCTGTTTTATTATGGGAAATGATAAACAACATTTTAAAAGCAGGCGGGCTTCCTCCCGTTAAACGTTCAATATCACACAAAGCTGCATGGCTTATTGGAGCCATTCTCGAACTTGTTTATAATATTATAAATATTAAAAGCGAACCTGAAATGACGCGTTTTGTTGCAAATGAACTTGCAAAATCCCACTGGTTTGATATAAGTACCGCCCAAAATGATTTGGGGTACATTCCACGCGTATCTACGAAGGAAGGGCTAAAGCGACTTGAAGCCTGGCTATCCCGAATCTCACATGAACAACTTATAAACCCAAGCTGAGCGTTTAAAATTGTGCCAAAATATATAAAAAATGCCGCAAGTTAAAACCCTCCTTGATTGACGATTTCGCCTTGCATCTCCGGTAAACTCAACAATCACTAAATTTGGGATAAATCTAAGTTGAGCTATCTTTTGCGAAGAAATGTGCCGAGATCTTGATGCAGCAAGCTTTGGCCTCAATAATAAGTAACCGTTCACGGTTAGCAGTTTACAGTTAACGGTTGATCCAAAACATATTAGCCGGAGGCTGACAAGGATACCCCATTTTATCGAAGCAAGCTTCGAGGAGTTTCACCAATAGAGATTAAAAAAAACTGTGAACAGTTAACTGTGAACCGACAACCGTGAACGGTTACAATAATGGAGTTAAGAAACTACTTAAAAGGAGTTATTAATGGATTTTACAAACATACTGCCTCTTGAAAAATGGGTTGAATTTGAAAATGAAATACACAGAAGATCCGGCCTCAATGCTAATGTTTACGACATCAATGGAATCAGAATAACCGATAATACAAACTGGGCGAACAGGCTTTGTCCTGCTATTAAGGCAAATGACAAGGGAATAAGCTTTATTTGTGCTACTGCAAATATGAACTTGGGTTCTCAGGCAAAGCTGACCGGTGAGCCCATTATAGAAGAATGTGACGCTGGCATGATTAAAATAGCCGCCCCCATATTTATCGGCGACGAATTTATCGGAACAGTTGGAGGCTGCGGACTTTTAATTGAAGAAGGAGAAGTTGACTCTTTTCTTATAAACAAAATAACCGGTATTGATGAAAATAAGATAGAAAGCCTTTCAGATGACATCAAAACAATTTCAGGAGAAGAGGCTCAAGCCATAACAGATTATACCTGGGACCGGATTAACCGGTTTGTCAGAAATTATGTAAACAAACAACATTCAGTATCATTAACCGCATAGCGCCAGGGTGTTTTGACAAAACTTCCTTGACCCATACAATTGGCCCATGTTAAGAATAAATGTGGGTTTAAAATTTATCTGAAAAACACTACTTATCAGGGGGGCAACAATGAAACTTATAGATATCGCACCAGTCGAGGTATGGCAGCGACTCGCTCAGGAAATTTATGATAAATTCGGATTTAACGGAGGCATTGTAGATAGAGACGGAGTCGTGGTTCATCCACCGGCAGGATGGGCCAACAAGATTTGTCCGGCTATAAAGGGAAGTGACGATAGCCGGGTAGTTTGTTCGTCTGCACAGCTATCCATGGCCGAAACCGCACGCGCCACGCAAAAAGCGGTGATTAAAAAGTGTGATGTCGGCTTTACCAAGTTTGTAATACCTATATTTGTCAATGAAGAGTTTCTGGGCACTGCGGGCGGATGCGGTGTTTTTATTGAGGGTGGAGAACTGGACGATTTTTATATTTCAAAGCTCCTGCATATAGAAGAAGAACAAGTAAAAAAACTTATGGAAACTGTAAAAACAAGCTCTGTAGACAAACTGGAAGCAGCAGTTGAATTTGTACAAAATAGGATAAATGAACTTACATCTTGAGGTAAGACTATGCAGGACGATTTAATCTCCGCCATGACCCATGAGGTCAAAAAAGAGGTTATTAATAATTATTTATATGAACGACGGTTGATAGAAGAACAGATCACCTATGTTAAGGAACTGGCTGATCATGCCGCTCAGCTTCAGGAAATGCTCTTCAAACGCTTTGCACGAATGTATAACTTACTTCCAAAGCCTGAATTCATCAATGAGTTTGTGTTTCTACTTGGATTGAAAGAAGCCCCTTTTAATGACCGGATAGCTGATGATCCGAAATACCGCAAAGATGTACGGTTTATTAAGGTTCACGGCCTAACCGATCGTTCAAAATTTAAAAAACTTTTTCTGGAATCATATAAGAGGCTATGCACTTGGAATAACAAGTACCTTGAAGCTTACAGGAATCTTCTTGAAGAATGTGAAGCGGTAAATCTCAACCTGAAAAAGTTTGAGGATAACCACGACATTCTTACTATCCTGAACTTCCTGAAAGGCATGGATCTTGAAGAAATTACAAAAAAACATTTTATGGGCGATAATTTTGCACCCGAAGAAATAGCCTCTATTGAAAAAACCCTGCGTTTTAAACCTGTCGGCATAAAACAATTCAACCTCATACCCCCTCCAAGTCTTCCCGAACTAACTGATGTTCAGAAGCAGATAAAATCTCTGGCAAATTCTGTATATGACCGGTGCAGTAACAAGATGAAAACGATTATAAAGCAATAACCGGAGGCGAAGATGAAGGACTGCAAAAAGTACTTTCCACCCAGGGAGTTCCAGAAAAAGGCGGCAATTAAAAGCTTTAGGCAATATAAAGAAATTTACAAACACTCAATTAACGATCCACGGGATTTCTGGGCGGAAAGAGCCATGGAGCTCCACTGGTTCAAAAAATGGGAAAACGTGCTTGAGTATGATTTTACCGAAGCATACGTAAAGTGGTTCGAAGGTGGAAAAATTAATGTATCCTATAACTGCCTTGATCGACATCTCTATTCATGGAGAAAAAACAAGGCTGCCTTGATCTGGATAGGTGAGAATTCGAATGAAAGTAAAATTTATACTTATCAGATGCTTCATACCGAGGTTTCCAGATTTGCAAATGTATTAAGAAAAAATGGGATCAAAAAGGGAGACAGAGTTAGCATGTATCTTCCAATGATTCCTGAACTTGCAATTGCAATGCTCGCCTGTGCGCGCATAGGCGCTATTCACAGTGTTGTCTTCGGAGGTTTCAGTGCGCAATCTTTGATGAACAGAATCAAAGATTGCGGTGCCTCAATGCTGATCACAGCAGAGTGCGGATTTCGCGGCGGAAAAATCATACCTCTAAAACAAAATGCCGACAAAGCCCTTAAAAATTGTCCCGAGGTTAAAAAGTGTATTATAGTACGCCGAACCAATACAGAAATAACCTTTAAAAAGAAACGTGATTCATGGTGGCACGAAGAAATGAACGCTCCGGATATAAAAAACTCCTGTAAACCGGCTGTCATGGACGCTATTGATCCACTTTTTATTCTTTATACCAGCGGTTCAACAGGCAAACCAAAGGGGGTACTGCACTCGACAGGAGGATATCTTCTCTATGTCAATCAGACTTTTAAATGGGTATTTGATGCGAGAGATGAAGACACCTTCTGGTGCACAGCAGATATTGGGTGGATTACCGGACACAGCTATACTGTTTACGGCCCCCTTTCGGCCGGCGCCACATCAATAATGTTCGAGGGAGTTCCCACCTATCCCGATCCCGGCAAGTTCTGGGAAATTATAGAAAAATTTAAGGTATCCATTTTTTATACCGCCCCGACAGTTATCCGTACGTTGTCCAAATATGGTGAAAAATGGCCCAAACGTTATGATCTCAACAGTTTAAGGCTGCTTGGAAGCGTTGGCGAGGTCATTAATCCCGAAGCCTGGCACTGGTATCATAAAAACATAGGACAAGGGAAATGCCCTATAGTTGATACATGGTGGCAGACTGAGACCGGTGGAGTACTAATAGCCCCTATACCTGGGGCAATACCCGCGAAGCCTGCATCGGCCGGGGTTCCTTTTCCCGGTGCAGCCCCGCTTATCATTAAAGAAAACGGCAAGAAAGCGCGCCTTAACGAGACTGGCTACCTGGTCATGACTAAACCCTGGCCCGGCATGATGCAGGGCGTTTACGGTGAACCAGAGCGATTCAAAAACACATATTTCAGCCAATTTCCGGGCATGTACTTCACCGGCGATGGAGCAAAAAAAGACAAGGACGGCTACTACTGGTTAATGGGACGCGTGGATGATGTCATTAATGTCTCCGGCCATCGCCTGGGTACAGCAGAAATTGAAAGTGCCATTGATGCAAACCACAGTGTGACGGAGGCAGCGGTTGTCGGCTATCCCCATGAGGTAAAAGGAGAAGGGATATATGCCTTTGTTTCTTTAAAAAGCGGGATGAAGAGATCAGAAGAATTGAAAAAGAAATTGATTGCCCATGTAAGAAAAGATATCGGCCCAATAGCAACGCCTGAGAAAATTCAGTTCACGGATACGCTGCCCAAAACCAGGAGCGGCAAGATCATGAGGCGGATACTACGTAAAATAGCGGCAGGTGATATAGCCGACTTGGGAGACCTCTCCACTCTTGCAGACCAATCATGTGTTGATGTCATAATAAAAGAAAGGCTGTAATATAGTAAAGTCTATAGTAAAAAATAGCATGGAAATAAGAATAGGAACTTCGGGCTGGTATTACAAACACTGGAAAGGCCCATTTTATCCGCTTAAAATTCGAGATTCTGAAATGCTGCCATTTTACTTTAAGCACTTTGATACAGTCGAAATTAATAACTCTTTTTATCGCCTGCCGGAAAAAAATACCGTTAAAGCCTGGCACCGGCATACACCGGACGGTTTTCTTTTTGCGGTAAAAGGAAGCCGCTTTATTACTCACATGAAAAAGCTCAGCAATCCGGTCGAGTCCGTCAAATATTTCTTTGAGGCTGTAAAACCTCTTGGGCGGAAACTCGGCCCTATTATTTTCCAATTGCCTCCCAGATGGAAGCGTAATATAAAACGTCTTGAAGTGTTTTTAAACGAACTCCCGAAAGAGCTAAGATATTCCTTTGAGTTCCGGGATAAATCCTGGCTCTGTTCTGAAGTTTACACGCTTCTTGCAAAACACAATGCCGCTTTGTGTATTTATGATCTCAAAGGCTTTGAATCACCGCTGGAGATAACGGCTGATTTCACCTATATCCGCCTTCACGGTCCATCCAAAAGCGCATATCAGGGGTGTTATGATAAGAACTCTCTTCATAAATGGGCGGGTCGTATAAAAACATGGAAAGACCGATTGGCTGCTGTCTATATTTATTTTGATAACGACCAGATGGGATATGCTGCTCATAATGCAATGCATTTAAAGGAAAAATTTGAACAATCGAATATTATCTGATGGATAAAAAAATATCATATAAACGTTCAAATATTCAGTTACTCGGTCTGTTTACAGCTCCTTTTTTTGCCATGGCCATAATTATTTTTCTTACAGACTCTCAAACAATACCGCAACCACTGCCACATTTATACCGGTACTGGCTGCTATCGCCTATGGAATGGGCTTTCACCTACTTCATTTAATCGTACCTGCCGCAATTTCTGCGAGCTGTGCCTTCATGCTTCCGGTGGCAACACCGCCCAATGCCATTGTATTTGGTGCAGGCTACGTTACTATCCCTCAAATGTGCAAAGCAGGATTGTGGCTGAATATTATCGACATACTATTGATAACCGGCTTAACATACGCCATTGCCATACCCGTACTGCTCTGGCTTATCGTTCAGGCGCTAATTATGACGGGTTGAGCAAAGTTTCTTGCTTGCCAATAAATGCTTTGAAAATATAGCCGCTTCAGGTATAATACATTAAAAGCATGAAAAACTCATGCGCAGCCGGTTTGTTTCATAAGGCTAAAATGTTACGATATCAAAAGTTTTTTAAAACAGAGATTAAAATTTAAGGAGTTATTAATGAATATATCCGGAAATTGGAAAAACTTATATGACCAGCTAAATAACAGCAATGAACCCGTAATAATTCTTACCGATGAAGAGATTCAATTTGACATTGTTGAAAGCGAAGATAATATAAGACCATATCCCCTTGATTTCGCTGATTCTTCATACAGCATTAGAAAAATGGCCCAAGATGCCGGATATGCTGTCTCTGCACATCCTTTAAACAAAAGAATAAAAATATTCTCAAAAACTCCATAGAGAACATATAGACTTTCAGATAATTAATTTCACAAGGCCAGAAGGAGGAAGGCGTATTAGTTATACGTCGACGACCGATAACACAGTGAAATTATT
>DAOUSD010000306.1 GCA_030627405.1 Deltaproteobacteria bacterium | reverse complement strand
GCTCATCCTTACTACCGTACGCGCGCAGTTGCCGTACCATTTCGGCGCGTTTTTCCGCCCAATCGTAGTTTCCCCTTTTATCAGTCATCTGATTTTCCGAACACGAAGCTAAAAGCAGCCCGCTTAGCAACAACACGAAACCAAGGTACACCAGAGCTCTTTTCATAACATCTTCCTTAGTTTGCAAAAAATGTGAAAGTTTTATTAAATGTAACCCATGAAATTCTGTTTCATTATAAACCCAAAATCAGGAAAGGAAGGGTTCAATCCGGATCGTTGCCATCGGAGGTGATGGCACCATCAATGAAGTAGTAAATGGCATGATAAGGGTTTGCATGCAAGATAAAGATAGGGCCGCTACATCAAAGTTTGCCTTCCTTTCAACTAAAAAGTTTTGCATTGACCTTCATTGTTTTAGTACCTATAATGGGTCTGTAATATAGGATTCAATATTTGGTATCAGAAAGGGGGCTGTATGCGACAGGCAAAATTTAGCGTTAAAGAGGAACAAGCACATTTTTTGAATAGTTTTAAAACTTATGGGTTTAAGGATAAAAGTTCTATGCTCCGAACAGCTATTGACCATTTTAAAAATAAATTGGAACTTGAAAACCTAAGAAAATCTGCTGAATTATATTCTGAAATTTATTCTGAAAATGATAATCTAAGAGAATTGACTGAAACAGCCATAACCGGATGGCCGGAATGACAATACTGAAAAGGGGCATGATTATTGATGTAAATCTTGATCCAACGCAGGGTTCAGAAACAGGGAAAGTCAGACCGTGTATAATTGTAACCAATGATGTTTATAATGAAAGAGTTCCTGTTATTCAAGTTGTTCCAATTACTGAATGGAGTGTAAAAAAAGTTCGAATAAAAACTAATGTTGAAATCTATCCTTCACAAGATAATGGCCTATCAAAAAAATCCGTAGCAGATTGTTTGCAAACACGCCCTATTGATCATCGTCACAGGATGGTAAAAATTCGTGGAAAATTGACGCTTACTGAGATACAGAAAATAAATCAAGCTTTAAAAATTGTTTTTGAACTTAATTTGTAGCTATAATCGCCAAAGGCGAACAAGTCATTCCACTTGAGCGCCAACGTATTGCCGTTTTTTGAAGTACTTGGTTTTAACAAGATTTTTTTATAAATCAAATGCTATCAAAGTAAATGTTGGCGGCAAGTGAATTCAGCGTTATATTTAGCAAAAATTCTCCATTGAATTCTGCTTTGAGTTGTGATACGCATTGCTATCTTAAATTCTTGATGCCAAGAGTGTTAAAATGAATAAAATCCTTAACCTTGTATTCGGAATTTGTAGCTTGGTGGGCTTAATTGTTACTCTTGTTACATTAAATAATACTCTTAACCAATTAGACTTAATAAGCGAGCAAAATGCAGTTTATGAAAATTTGGCGGCAATTTATAAAACATTAGGAATATCAATTGTTGCATTGGTTATTATTTTTTTGCTTCAGTCGTTTCTTTTTAATGTAAATATTTCAAAACTCCAACGGGATTTGGGAAAACTTCCGCTCGAAAATGAAAATCTTGCACAATATATAAATCATCTTATCAGGGTAAACAGAAGTACAACAAACAGCATTCACAATATTACTCATTCCTACCGGTACATATACATTCTTTTACGAGACATCGTTATTGATCTCAGAAAAAGTGACAGCAGGACAACTGAAGATGAATGTAGAAAAGTATGCAATGAGTTTGATAAATATATTTTATCATTGTTAGCAAATATTACTTCCACTTTTAATGTTATTACTGAAGATGAATGCGCCTCGTGTATTAAAGCGGTCAAGAACAACAAGGTAAAAACATTATACCGTGACCCTGACAGCTATAGAGATAGAAAGAATTCAGACTATACCCAAAAAGGGCAGATATTTATTTATAGTGTGGCAGACAATTACGCTTTCAACTTAATTGCGGACGATAACTCTAAAGAAACATTTTTCACTTGCGATGACCTAAACAATCATGACAGGTATCACAACAGGAACCATGAGTGGAATAAGTTATATAATGCCACAATTGTGGTCCCGATACAGGCAAATCTTTCCGGCAACAAGCGAAAAAAGGAGATGCGTCTTTTAGGGTTTTTGTGTTGCGATAATATGTCTGGTGGCTTTGAAAATAAAGAAGTTAAAGATTTTCTTTCTGCTACTGGAGATCTATTGTTTAATTTATTTTATCTTTATGATCGTTTTTCTCAATTAACGAAGGATAAAGGATTCAGTAATGAAATATTACGAGAATATGACTATTGGGATGACAGTCGATAAGTCTGAGGCAAAGAACAGCTCAGAGCAAATTCACATAGCCCCAACTCCTTACCTCAAAACATCAAAATCTTTCAGGATTAAACCTTCCCGCAGGGCTCGTTGCTCACTCTTGCAAAGAATACTAAATAAATGCAGGGAAGCAGCATAATATTCTATTTGCAACTATGTCTGACTAAAAATATAACCAGGCGCTGGTCGTGTCCAAATAAATCCGAATCGTTGGGATTCCCGCGAGGCGGGAAGAAATTCGATGTTGTTACCCAGTGGGTGATCGCATAATGCGAAGTCCCACTTGACAAAAGTTTAGCCAGCAGGTCAATAGTGACGCCCGAGGGTCAGCTTCGAGAGGAGAGTCCTAATCCGGACGGAGCAAGGATGCAGGCTCTGTATTGAGCCCCGAAAAATGTATAGTTGTGGACATTGGATAGCTATTGAGCAATCGGTAGTGAAAGCCGACGGCGTCCAGAGGTCGGAAGGCAGCAGACCTGAATGCGATATGGCAAGTGTGCAGGTCACCACCGGGGTCTGAGAGCAGGGCATGTATTCACAGGGATAGCTCGGGAACTGGAGAGAGCCAACTGTCTCCTTGTAAATAAATCCGGTCAATGGCGCCGGCTAGCTGATAAGGCGTAGTCTTGGCGCTGTGAAGGGGCGCTCTAACCTGACCAGCGAGCGAAAGCAAAGGAGTAAACAAGGTATCCGGGGAGGATAGCGGCGAGCGAACGAACCGGGGATGG
>DAOUSD010000110.1 GCA_030627405.1 Deltaproteobacteria bacterium | reverse complement strand
GTTATTAAATAATAACATTTCACCCGATGGGTGATTAATAAATAATTATACAAATGCATATTTCATAAGAGCTAACGGCTAATTGCTAACAGCTAATCGCTTAACTTAGGTATTAAGGTCAGCGTTCACCGTTACACTATATATTTATTATCTCTTAGCTCCTTGCAAGAAATTTATTATTACTTCTTTGATATAATCTATCTGTTCTGGTTCTGCCCATACAATCTCCGGATCAGCCTTAAACCATGTCATCTGGCGCTTTGCATATCTTCTGGTGTCCCGTTTCAATGTGCGAACAGTCTCTTCCCAGGGAATACGGCCTTTAATAAAGTCAACCATGTGACGATAACCTATTGACTGCATGGATTTGAGGTCTTCAGAATAACCCCTGTTGAGCAGCATTTTCACCTCATCAACAAGCCCCTCCTCTATCATTGCATCAACCCTTTGATTAATACGATCATACAGGGCTTCCCTCACCATATGAAGACCTATTTTCAAAACATTAAACCGTCTCTTTTCAAACCCGTGGTCTTTGCTGTATTGCGAGATAGCCATGCCTGTTGCTTCATACACCTCAAGAGCCCTGATTATCCTGTATGTATCATTCGGATGTATACTTTCCGCTGCCCTCTGATCACATTTGCTTAATTTCTCATAAAGAAATCCGGAGCCATGAAGCAATTCCGCTTCTTTTAGACGCTTTCGGATATCCGTATCTGCCGGCCCTGCATGGGACAGGCCATGCACAAGAGCTTTAATATAAAGGCCGGTGCCCCCGACAACAAATGGAACAATACCATCAGCATGCAGCTTCATTATCATCTCGCCGGCCATTTTCGCAAACATAGCGGCATCAAAAGGCTCATCCGAGTCAACAACATCTATTAAATGGTGAGGCACTCGAGACTGCTCATAAAGAGTCGCCTTGGCCGTGCCTATATCCATATATCTGTATATCTGCATTGAATCAGCGCCAATAATCTCTCCATGCAAATCTATGGCGAGTTCAATTGAAACAGCCGTCTTGCCCAAACCGGTTGGGCCGCAGATTACAATAATATTTGGTTTAGAATCAGCATTCATATTTTTAGCAGACTCAAGGATCGAGTCTCAGTGCATCTTGTATTTCCTTATATCCGATTTTATAGCATATATAGTGCCTGAACTAAAACCCCTCTTTTTGTCATTTCGCCCGAAGTAAGAAATCTTTAACGCACATATTTTCAATTGAGGAGCTTTACTTCTGGTAAACCCCTGCAATTGTCTGACCCACCCTCTGTAACCCTCTAATGTTTTGGGAGAATGGTGCCGTAATTTAATTTCAGGATCTAAATCTTTATAAACAGGTCTCCAATCAGCAGTATTTGATTTTTTTGTCTATAAGATCAAAAGCTTGAATTGTGAATTAAACTTTTCTTTATTCACTATTCAAGCCTTTGACTATAGTCACCTCAGGCTCGCTCCGAGCGTAGACTCCGGATGGAGTGCTGCTGAACGTGTACTAATCTACTTTTGAAATACTACTTCGGTAGTGAAAGGTTTTAAGGTTTCAAGTGGGCGAAAACGATAGATTGTGCCGTTTATCCGTAAACCATCAACCTCTATTTTGAGGTAGTTATACTCTTCAAATCTGTGGCCATCCTGCCAGTAAAGCTCCTTTTGCGGGGAAGGATTTTTGCTGTTTGTGAATTTTTGAGGGGCACCGCCGCCGCCCATTACCTGATAGTTAATTCCATCCACCAGATAACGTTCAGTGGTATGAACGTGACTATTAAAGACAAATATGCTCAACTCCTTAGCGTATTTTTTTAGGTATTCATGGGGATTTTGATCTTTTGGCAGCGGATCATGGCCGATCTGGTTAAAGGAAGGCTTGTGGTAAACAACAAAAACTTGATCCCTGCGATTGGCCTTGGCGGCCTCAAGTTGATCCGTCAAATAGGCCATCTGCTCTTTAAATTTTGGATAGTTACTTGACCAAGCTGTCCCCTCGGAACTCCATCCACCGCTATCCAAGAATATAAAACTACAATTATTATGGACAAAAGTGTAAATGCGATTTTTGGCGCTAAAGCCAAATTGTTTCAGCCATGGCGAGGTTGATCGAAAGCCGATTATTTCGCTGTCACCCCAACTTGCATGATTACCCACCGCGGAAAAAAGATTACCCGGCAGAGCTGGGACATTCGGCTTTATTGGCAGCCGCATCAAAAGTTCTGTCTCAAAAAGCTGATAATATGGGTTGTTAGCCAGAAACTTACCCTGGAAGCCAAAAAGCGGAATGTCACCGCCATGGACAATAAATGAAGCGCCATTTTCAATATTTGCCGCTCCTTTTCGCATCTCGGCAACAATCCGGTCATTTATCCAGTTGCGTCCGCTGGAACGCATGACAACCCGATTTTTTCGGCCTTCCCGGTCTGTCAGCACAATTAATTGCGGCCAACCGTTTTTGTATTTCATTGTTCTGATGTAACCACTTTCAACGATCTTTACACTGACTAGTTCTTCTCCAAGAGCATCAAAAGTGAGTTCCGTGTCCTTGCTACTCGACTGATAACGTTCTTGGAGAACTTGCAATATCTTTACTTTTTGCTCCCGGCCTCCAGGTAAAAAGGGTTCCGTGCGGGTGTCTCCGACTACTAAAAAGGAAAAAGACGCGGCTGCCTGCACAGGCCCACTGCCCATACATAGAAAACAGACAAGGCAACCAGTTAACAGCATTGTTGTTTTTATTGTCAATCCTATCTTGTTTTTTACACTCATAGCCTCTTTTAGTCCTCCTGATTAATGCCTGTACGAAAACCTCTAAAATTGAGAAAAGAGATTAAATATTCAGGAAAATTGGTACCTTAGTCAATTCTTTCCAATTCTTTTAAGGTAGCGACTTGTCATGGTTCTTTATTTCAGCAAGTTATCATATCCGGCGTGAGTCCCAATCCAGAACAATAACAACCCCCTCTTCCATTTCGATGGCAACTGCATGATGCTTCTTCCCTACTCGCACCGACCAGTAATTTCCCATTTTTTTAAGCTGTAATGATGGATGCATCAAACTCTTCAAACCATGATCGAAATTCTTTAAGTTGCAGTTTAGGCTATCCGGCTACTTCTCTTTTTATTTGTTGTACCAACATCATAACTTCACCTCACTTTCTTTCTGCCCTTGTCATATCGTTGATGAATGGTAATTTTTTATTTTTCAATGCTTGACATTATACACAATATATATTAGATTATACACCTATCGGTATAATTATAAAAGTGTAAAATTTAATACACTCAATAGTATAGCCCGTGGTGTAAAACATGAAAAATCCATTTGCCTACAGCAACTATGTTATTGGTGAGTCTTTTTGCAATCGCAAAAAAGAACTGTCTGAACTGCTTAGATATATAAAAGGGTCTCAAAATGTACTTTTATATTCCCATAGAAGATACGGAAAAAGCTCATTAATCCGACAACTTTTTTGTGATATCAAGGAAAAGAATCTCAATATCGGAGCTATGCATATCGAGTTGTATGGAACAATATCTGAAAAGGATTTTATCACCAGAACTTTTCAGGGCCTGAATCAACTGGAATCAAATTTTGAAAGACTCCTTAAATCAGTCAGTAGCGCCCTTAAAAATATCAAACTCAATTTAAGTATAGATTCATCAACAGGAGGCACGTTAGTTTCACCGTCCTTTGAGGCAATTAATGAAAAAATAATGCTGGAAGAACTGATGAATATTCTTTCAAAATATTCACAAAAACGTAAACTGGTTATTGCTTTTGATGAATTCCAGGAAGTTGCTGATTATACAGAAGAAGGTTTTGAAAAAAGATTGCGCTCGTTTATTCAGCAACACTCAAATATCTGTTATCTTTTTTCCGGCAGCCAACAACACCTGATAGCCGAAATGTTCAACTCAAATAACCGCGCATTTTATAAATTGGCAGAGAGTTTTCCTTTAGGCAAAATAGAAACAAAAAATTACATCCCCTGGGTTCAGAATCTATTCGGCCGGAAGAATGTCCATCTTCCTGCTGAACTGATAGAAGAAATTGCAGCAAAATTTGAAAACCATCCAATGTATATCCAGAACTTCCTGTTTCATCTCTGGGAGGAACCGGCAAAAAAAGGATTTTCCACTGATACTATCAATAAGGTGGAAAATCTAATCGTAGAAAAAAGAAGTCTGGAACATACCATATTATGGGAAACCTTAAGTATTAATCAAAAAAAAACCTTAAAGCTGATCCTGTTGAATAACGGATCCAAGCTTTTTAATGCGGACTCTTTAAAATCGGTTAGCCTGAAAACCGGCTCTTTGGTTACAAAAGCTCTATCAAGTCTTTTAAAAAAAGAGATTATTGTAAAAAACGGTAATTATCAGATTCAGGATGTCCTTTTCAAAAAATGGCTTCAAAAAACATTATCGCTATAACCTAAGTTGAGCGATTTTTTGCGAAGAAATGTGCCAAGATCTTGTATTATCAAAGCTTGAATTGTGAATTAAACTTTCATTCATTGTATGTGGAACACGGCATTTGGGACGTCCAAGTTTTCGACAGAAATATCGTTGCGCTTGTAAAAAGGATGGCGAGGTGTGTTTTGTGGCTTTGACTGAGAAAGGGCCTCATCAGCCCCAAAAGGCGTCGGCGGATTTTGGTCCAGCCAATCGTCATAATTCGTAGTAACAAACGTGGTCGCAAGTTTCGAGAGATTCGCATAGATCTCGTCCCCGATCTTTTTCTTAGCTAAAGACGGTTCGAGCAATTTCTTGAAATCGATGGGGAGAGCATGCTGCTTTTGTAATTCCAGAGCCACGGACAACTTTACCCGAGAGGAAAGAGAAGAGACCTGATCCAGTTGAGCATGGCTCAACTTTCCTTCTTCAACGAAGAAATTGAGGGTGGCATCCGCAAACTCGTTCCAATTTGGGCAGCCTCCGAGCTGGAAAACCCCTGCTCCAATAAAGGGAACGAGCTTCCCCTGGATCGCTGCGAGACGGAGTATATCTGGAATATTTTTGGGGGGATGGGTTCGATCTTCCCTATCACGTTCGTGCCTCAGTTATGTGGTCCGAAAGCCTCCATCAAAGATGTGAACACGTGGTCCTTTTGGCTACGATGGTGTAAAGCACCTTCTCCGTACTGCCGAAGGCTTAATTTAACTATTTAGTAAATAGTTTCTGAATAACTATCAAAATGAAAAATACTTGACAAGTAACATTTCTATTTCTTTATTGTTTTTCTAACTGGATAATATGCAAGACAGTAAAGTTATAATGAAGTAAGATTCTGGGAATTTAACCCAATAACTCACACCTGTCTGCGTGCGGACACGCACAGGCAGAAAAATCTGTGTAATCTGTGGATTAAAAAATGTATAATAAGTATTTTGTCACGTTGTTGGTGCATCTCCAATAATCCCGGCGCTCTTTAGAAACAATTCAATATCCCGCCAGAACACCTTCCAGTTTGGAGGACAATCATTGTGCCCGCAGTCATAGGTTATCATTTTGCCGTTTTTTGCTGCCTTATAAAGAGCAACCCCATGAGAATATGGAATTATTTTATCATGTTTTCCGTGAATTATCAGTACAGGTTTTGAATAGGATTTAACCAGTGTTAAATTGTCAAATGGATCCTTTGCAAGAAAGCCCGGGACAAAGAAGTCTGAGGCCATTGACCGGATACTTATAAAGGTTGATTTAAGGATTAAAGCCGCCGAAGGCCGCTTTGCAGCAAGTGCGCAGGCTGCACCTCCGCCGATTGAACGCCCGAATATTATAATCCTTTCAGGATCAACATCCTTGCGTGCCGTTAAAATATCATATGCTGAAAGAAAAGCTTCATTAATACTTTTTTTAGAAGGGCTTCCCTCAGACCTGCCGTAACCAGGGTATTCAACAAGCATCACCCCAACTCCAAGGGCTGCAAAATTCTTAAACTCCCCTGGCCAGAAGTCAATTAATTCAGCATTGCCATGAGCAAAAATTACAGCCGGACAAGCGCCTTTGCCATACCCGGATGCCGGCGGCATAAACCATGATTCGACCTTGCCGGAACTTGTGTTCAGCCATATTTTTTCCAGACCGGAAATTTTATCTTCCGTGCTTGGAAATTCAGGAATTTGATGGCGAGAAAATATAACCTGCCGCTGCACTAAGAAAAGAAAGCAACAATAACCAATGTATAAAAGAAAAGCCGATAAAATAAATTTGATCAGGATATTCACTTTTCCGCCTTTCAGCATTCAATGTCTCCGATATTAGTAACGGTTCACGTTTAGGATTTTTCCAACGAACTATGCAATGACTGAAGTATTTCGACCTGTGCGGTTAGCTTTTAGCCATTAGCGGTTAGCTTTTGGATAAAACTGTTCAACATCCTCTTTACCTCATTGACCTGTTGATTAAGTTCTCTATATGTTTCATCCTGTATATAATTG
>DAOUSD010000238.1 GCA_030627405.1 Deltaproteobacteria bacterium | reverse complement strand
TTATACCTTGTATGTTGAAAATTAAATAAAATTTAATATTAAAACGGGAGTGCGGGGGTGTTCCCCGCACTCTTATAGTAATACGAAATGAAAAGCTTTCTTTTATCGGTAAAACTAGTCATCATAGCGGAAGAGAAGGTAAGTACCTTGGGCTTCGAGCCCGGAATTTAGTTTCTTCCTTCCGCCAGGTTTAAGTCGAGGATTAACTTGGTGCATGACACCGCAGAGTGACAAGGCTGATGATTCCTGGCATTTATTTTACCAAAAAGGAGGTTTTCCAATGCAATTATTTTACTTGGGCAGCGATGTTAGCAAAGGGTATGCTGATTTCGTGATTCTGGATTCAAGAAAGCAGCGGGTTATGAAAAACTTTCAACTCGATGATACATTTGAGGGACAGAGTCATCTCTACGACATCCTCAGCCAGTTTCTATCGGCTCATTCAGGAGCAAACCTGTTCGCTGCTGTCGAAAGCACTGGCGGATATGAAAACAACTGGTACAATACATTGGTTAAGTTTCAGAGTACTTTGAATATTCAAACAGCCCGTTTGAATCCGCTTGGAGTCATGCACAACAGCAAAGCCGACTTAAAGCGAAACAACACTGACAAGATCAGCGCTCAAAGCATTGCCGAGTATTTGGTCACACATCCTGAAAAAGTGACTTATCAGCAAGAGAATCAAATGGCAAGCTTGAGAAAGCAGTGGGGGTTCATCAAGATGCTGACCAAGCAAAGCACTCAATTGCTAAATCAGTTAGAATCCCTTCTCTATACTGCCAATACTGAACTGCTGGCTTACTGCAAGAATGGTATGCCAGCCTGGGTCTTAAAGCTGCTGCTACAATATCCAACCGCAGCCAGGCTGGCCAGAGCCAGGGTGCCATCTGTGTCTCAAATTCCCTATGTGACATCAAAGCGGGCACAGGAGCTGGTAATCAGCGCCAAACGAAGCGTAGCTTCTGCTTCGGACCGAATAACAGAAAAACTTGTTTCTGCAACGGCAAAACAGATTCTTAACTTAAAAAAAACAATCGATGAACAAGCAGAGCTCATGGTCAAAGAATGCTCAATCCCTGAAGTCGATATTCTCAAGACCTTTACCGGTATAAGCGATTCGTCTGCAATTGGACTGATCCTTGAGATTCAGGCCGTAGAACGTTTCAAGACCGTGAAAAAGCTCGCCTCATTCTTTGGCATTCACCCGGTCTATAGAACCAGCGGAGATGGCAGTAGCGGCTTTCGGATGAGCAAAAAGGGACGGAAAGAACCACGCCAGATCCTGTTCATGGTGGCGCTAACTACCATTCGATCCAACCCTCTTATCCGAAATATATACTTGGAACGTACAGAAAAAGGTATGGAAAAAATGGCCGCGATAGGGCTCTGTATGCACAAAATCCTTCGGATCATTTATGGTATGCTAAAGCACGGAAAGCCGTTTGATCCGCAAATCGATTTGGATAACAGGCAGAGGACAGTTCAGACGAAACCTGCTGATCGGAAGGATGAAAACCGTCGTTTTCAGGATTATGATTCGAACGCTCCGATATCCAGACGGCAAAACAAGAAAAGACTGGAACGAAAGCAGTCCCATAGTGTTAACGACACTAAGTCCGGGATCAACGCTCCCGTTCCAGAATTTGTATCATAACAGAAAAAAATCAAAGAGTACAGGTTTTACCGATTTGTCAAAGAACAGCTAAAGGAGCAATAAAAATGCTCGACTAATAAGTTAGTGGAAATGAAAATCAGCAATTATTTTTGGGCATAACATATCCCAAAATTTTTCTTGACTTTCAACGGATTAACTAAATTGAGCGATTAGCCTTTAGCTTTTAGCTATTAGTTTAATGATTACAGAATGTTTTGCTATTACAAACTTTCACCCATTGGGTGCAATTTCTAATTAATGTAATATCTTGATTTTTCAAAGCTAAACGCTAATGGCTAACAGCTAATCGCTCAATTTAGGTACAAAAATGCTATGAATATTATTACTACATCACTGGAAGGCGTACTGATAATTGAGCCCAGGGTCTTTAAAGACAACCGGGGCTTTTTCATGGAAACCTACAATCAAAACAAATATCAAGAATCAGGAATTAACCGGCATTTCGTCCAGGACAACCTTTCTTATTCCGTATGCGGCACTTTAAGAGGCCTTCACTTTCAGATCAAGCATCCCCAGGCAAAGCTTATTCAGGTTATTACAGGTGAAATATTTGACGTGGCTGTTGATATCATAAAGGGTTCGCCGACATTCGGCAAGTGGACAGGTGTTGTTCTTTCGGAGCAAAACAAACGCCAGATATTTATACCGGAAGGCTTTGCTCATGGCTTCTGCGTACTCAGCAAGACAGCACATTTTTCATATAAATGCTCGGATTTTTATGCCCCTGATGACGAAGGTGGAATAATATGGTCTGACCCGGATATTGGTATAGACTGGCCTGTTAAAGATCCTGTAATTTCGGAAAAGGATAAGCATTATCAACGTCTATGCGAGCTTCTTCCCGAACAACTCTTAATGCTTGGAAAAAATCATGAAAATTCTTGTAATCGGCTCAAAAGGTCAGCTTGGACATGAACTTTTAATTCAGGGCAATAATTCTGGTTATGAAATATTACCCGCAGACCTTCCCGATTTAGACATAACCGATAAGACTCAAGTTAAACACTGGCTGGAAAGATTTCAACCTTCTTTTGTTGTAAATGCAGCCGCATATACAAATGTTGATAAAGCTGAGACGGAGCAGAATTTTGCTTTTGCGGTAAACAGAGACGGCCCTGCCAATCTGGCCGAGGCCTGTGCAAAGTTTGAAATCCCGTTAATCCACATTTCAACCGATTTTATCTTTGATGGCAAAAAAAGTTCTCCTTATATAGAGTCGGATCCGGTATCTCCATTAAGTGTTTACGGCAAAAGCAAACAAGAAGGAGAAAATGAGGTCCGGTCACGGTTAAAAAAGCATATTATATTGCGGACCGCATGGTTGTATGGGGTACACGGACAAAACTTTGTGAAAACAATGCTGAGATTGGGTAGAGAAAAAGAAGTCATATCTGTTGTCTCCGACCAGTTCGGTTCTCCAACCAGTGCGGCTGATCTGGCTGAGGCTGTACTTCAAATTATCTCCAGGATAAAATATAGTGATAATATAAACTGGGGAACTTATCACTATTGCGGACACGGGATAACAACATGGCACGTGTTTGCGAAAGAGATAATTAACCTGGCAAAGCATTATATCCCAATTAAGACAATAACTGTTAAGCCGATCTCAACTGCCGAGTATCCGACAAAGGCGACAAGACCTTGTTTTTCAGCACTTGACTGCAACCTTATAAAAAAGAACTTTGGCATAAATATCAAGCCGTGGCAGGACAGCTTGAAAACTGTAATTCGTCAAGTATGTCAAAAAGAAACAGAAAAATAGAGCTTCTTGCGCCGGCAGGTAATTTTGAAAAACTTGAAATAGCAATAAGCTATGGAGCAGATGCTGTTTATCTTGCAGGCAAGGCGTTCAGCCTCAGAAACTTCTCCGGAAATTTTACCATCGATGAAATGCGCAGGGCAGTTAAATTTGCCCACGATCAACGCGTTAAAGTTTATGTGGCATGCAATATATATTCAAGGAATCCCGAGCAAAAAGCAATTTTGGAGTATTTGAAAGAACTGGGCGATATTGGTCCGGATGCCGTCATAATCGCTGATCCCGGCATATTGATGGAAGCAAGCAGGCTCATACCGCAAATCCCTCTACATCTCAGCACCCAGGCCAATACAACCAACTACAAAAACGTTCTGTTCTGGGAAAAATTCGGCATTAAAAGAATAAACATCGCAAGAGAACTCTCTTTAAAAGAAATAAAGAAAATTGTCTTACGCAGTTCAATAGAAATTGAAGCATTTGTCCACGGCGCCATGTGTATCTCCTATTCCGGACGGTGCCTTCTCAGCAGTTTTATGACAAATCGCAGCAGCAATCTGGGCGAGTGTTCCCATCCATGCAGGTGGCAATATTCGGTTGTGGAAGCAAAACGGCCTGGCGAGTACTTCCCAATAGAAGAAAATAACAGCGGCACATATA
>DAOUSD010000253.1 GCA_030627405.1 Deltaproteobacteria bacterium | reverse complement strand
CACTGCCGGACAAATATGATCACTCCGGCGTCTGTCAGTATCCTAAAATTTGTTCGAACATTTAAATTGAGAGGATGGAATGTGTAATGAAAGATTTAAAAATGTTTTCAAATAGATGTATAGTGTTATCTGTGATGGGAATGATGTTAATTTGTAGCCAGAGTGTAATTGGTGGAGAAGATGCTGAGACTGAAAAGTCGTATAAGGAGTGGATTCAAGAACAAAACATTCCTATGTGGGTGTCAAATATATTTTATGAGAAAAAATTAGAGAAAAAGTATAAGTTTTGTTTTGATATTAATCCCTTTTATCTTCGTGGAGATTTTAATGGTGACGGTGAGTTCGATGTTGCGTCGTTGGTAAAAGAGGGAAAGACTGGTAAAATTGGAATGGTGATATTTCATTATGGTGGTGAAATTTTTGTTGTAGGAGCAGGGCATAGTGTCGGAAATGGGGGAGATGATTATAGGTGGATGACAAATTGGAAGGTTGGGAGGAAGAAGGATGTTGGTAAAAGTTCTGCTGTTTTGCTCAAGAAATTACTAAGTGAGGTTATATTTGTTGAAAAGGTAGAGTCTGCTAGTGCGTATATTTTTTGGGATGGAAAGAAATATGATTGGTATCAATTGGGTGATTAGTGTGAAGTATAGATAAAGAAGCTTATAATAGTTGGAGGATGTATGAAAAGGCTTTTGAATGGTGCTGTGGGAAAAGGCAAAGCTAATAATCAATATGATATTAAAATGGTACAAACTTTGTTGAACAGACATTTAAATGATATTAAAATAGCAAAGTTAAAAATTGATGGAAAGTTTGGAGATAAGACGTCAGTGGCAATTAAAGCTTTCCAAAAGCAGGAAAAGTTAAAAATTGATGGAATTATGGGGGCTTCTGGACAGACTGTTAATAGCCTTGTATCCAAAACGGCTTCTAATTTCACAAAATTGCCGTTAAATGGGGATGGATTTTATGGGAAACCTCCTGCTTCAGAATTATATGGAACGAAGAAGACTATTGAGTCTTTGAAGTCCGCTGGTCGTAAGTTGAAAAAGGATAACGATTTGGAGTTTGGTGTTACAGATATAAGCAGAAGTTATGGAGGTTATTTTCCCCCACATAAAACTCATAGATTTGGGGTATCAGGTTGATATTCGACCTTTGCGTAAGGATGATAAGAAGGTTCCAGTGAATGTAAATAATAGAGAGTATTCGAGAGAAAAAACTGAGAAGTTAGTTAAGGTTTTGAAAAAAGATCCGAATGTTAAATCTATTCTATTTAATGACAAAATGATACATGGAGTTAAAGAGGTGGCTGGACATAATGATCATCTTCATGTTGATTTCAAAGAATAGCAATAGCTTCTCATTTCGGTATCTTGTTAAAATTTAATGGTAAGGGCAATCATTTGAAATAATTTGATTATTTTTACCAATAAATTTGAATAGGATACACTAATTGCATAATTTGATAATGCCTAACATAATGCCACAATAAAACAGATCCGTTTGATAAAGAATTTATAAGAATTGCTGAAGAAGTTTTTGCTCCACTTTTAAAGCATTGCCGGAGAATTTGAAAAGTTGTAAAAGTTCACCACGGAGGGGCACTGAGTTTCACTGAAAATTGTAAACAATGAGTTAGTTACTATATGAAGATTTGAGCTATAAAATCATAGATACAGCAAGGGAAGTATATAAAGAACTTGGTACTGGTTATAATATTGAGCAGGGTATTTTGATAATTCAGTGTAATTCCGTGAAAATCCGTGGTGAACTATTGCGAAAATTGAACATTGCCGGAGAATTTAGATTTTATGTTAACCCGATTAAAAGTATCAGGATTCAAAAACCTTGTTGATGTGGATGTTCATTTTGGGCCGTTTAATTGCATTACAGGAGCTAACGGCTCCGGCAAGTCAAATTTATTTGATGCCATAAAATTTCTGAGCGCCTTGTCTGGCAGCACATTAATTGATGCTGCTGTTTCCGTATGTGGTGAAAGAGGAAAAACGCCTGATATACGCAGTCTGTTTCACTGCGTCGGCGGTAAGTATGATAAAGAAATGTCTTTTGAGGCAGAGATTATAATTCCGGAACAAGGGATTGATGATTTAGGCCAAAAAGCCAAAGCCGGCATTACATTTTTACGTTATATTGTTAGTATAGCTTACAAAGCTGATTATGGCCTGCATTCAACCGGATCACTTGAATTAGTACGAGAAGAACTCGACCGTATAAATTTGCAAGATGCTTCCAAACATTTAAGGTTTCCCCATAAAGCAGGTTTATGGCGAAAGTCTGTAATAAAGGGAAAAAGAACTAAGCCCTTTATATCAACCGAAAATTCAGGAAAGCAGCGAGGCCCCGGTATTATTAAATTAATTCAGGATGGAGTTAAAGGGCGAACAAAGATTTTTCAGGCTGCCGCTCTTCCTCGTACCGTTCTTTCCGCAGTAAACGCTGAGAATCCTACAGCATTTTTGGCTCAATGTGAGATGCAGTCCTGGCAGGTATTACGCTTGGAGCCGTCTTCATTATGGAGACCCGATAAGTTTGCAACTCCTCCTGGATTAGGCGCTGATGGTTCTCATCTTTCTGCAACGTTGTATTATCTAACACATCCCCCGGTTATCTCAAATCCGGATAGCTCAAATAAAGTTTCCGACAATAAAGCTGCATTGATATATGATCAAATTGCTTCACGCTTATCAAAATTTAATGAGAATATTTACAAAGTAAGAGTTGAACGCGATGAAAAACGAGAACTTTTGATATTAGAAGTTATTGATCATGATGGTACAGTTCATCAAGCAAGTTCAGTTTCCGCCGGGACATTACGCCTCTTGGCCATGATCGCCTTAGATCTGGATACAAGGGCAGGGGGGCTAATTTGCCTGGAAGAACCGGAAAACAGTATTTATCCTGATCGCATTCCAAAAGTTTTAGAGTTTCTTCAGGATATTGCTGCCAATCCTAAAAAACCTGTTGGAGCGAACAATCCCCTTCGCCAGATTATCATTAACACCCATTCACCGATTATTTTGAATCAAGTTTCCGCCGATGATTTATTATTTGCTGAATTAAAAGAATTAGAACGCGATGCCCTGAGATTTAAAAGGAGTTGCTTTAGCTGTTTGCCTGATACATGGCGAAAAAAAGCTTTCCCGGAATCGGATACGGTTTCTAAGGATAAATTATTTTCCTATTTAAAATCTATATTTCCGGCCGAAGAACAAGCAACAAATATTGCTTCAAAATCAAAACAGAAAAAATCAAAAAAAGCTGAAGAGCGCCTTGACCCGCAATTACAGCTTCCCACATTTAGGGATATTTAAACAGCCGGAACGATGGATAATGATTTTTAAAAAATAGCTAATATCCGGCCATTAGAATCCGAATACTTTGATTAACAATTCAACTTATGTTATAATATTAAAATTTTTTATTCGGCAAAATCGCCCTATTTTTCTTTTTCGCATGCAATAATGCACGAAAACAAAGCGGGCTATTAGGCCCGCTACATCAAAGTTCGGCTACGAGATACATTTGTGTTATTTTGATTTTTGAGTTATAATTTTACACATGAAAATATGGCCAAAGTTTAACGAAAGTGGAGATCTGCCAACCGGAATTCACCAAGCAACTTTGCTTGATGTCATTGAACATTTTGGAAAAGGTAGTTTTAAAAGGGTAATTGTGGCGGAGCGGTTGCAACGTATCTACTTGCTGACAAAGGAAACAGGGCAAGTGGCTCGCTTCATCATTTTTGGCTCCTTTGTTACCGACAAGCCGTGTCCACAGGACATTGATATCTTTCTTTTGATGAAAGATACGTTTGACGTTCGGAACGTT
>DAOUSD010000206.1 GCA_030627405.1 Deltaproteobacteria bacterium | reverse complement strand
AGTAAGGGTATTTCCGACTGGATTAGCAAAAGGATCTTTCTGCCTCTTCATAAATTTGGAGGTGTCGGCAGGATAGGTATCAATAGCTGAAGACAGCCATTTTTTTACAATAGAATCTTTGTTTCGCTCTAATAAATCGTTCAGCATCATATATCAGACACACTCCTAAAATTTTGCAGTTAAAATGACACCCGCAGCAACTTGATAACACTCAAACAAATTAATAATAAATACAAGCAGTAGGGCACATGAATCAAGCTTTTAATTGTTATCTTATAAACAAATTACAAAATCTTGTCAAGAATAAAAAAATGATAACCGGTTACTAAAACTATAGCAAAAGGTTGTAAAGTTATTTTTTTTATGTTTTTAGAGTCTTTTTTGTCATAAATAAATTAGCGGAGATCGGAGGTAATATGGCTGTTTTTAAGAACACTTTTGGAGCAAGATCAACTTTAGATACCCCTGAAGGGCCTGTTGGATATTTTAGCCTCAGCAAATTAGCCGATTCCGGTTTTAACGGAATTGACCGATTGCCTTTTAGCATAAAAGTTCTTCTTGAAAACCTTATTAGAAATGAAGACGGAATTATTATAAAAAAAAGCGACATAGAAAATATGGCCGGATGGGATTCTAATGCTCCTGTATATCATGAAGTGCCTTTTATGCCTGCCCGCATACTGCTGCAGGATTTTACCGGAGTCCCCTCTCTGGTGGATATGGCCGGTATGCGTGAAGCAGCAAAACGTTTGCAGATAAATCCAATGAAGATAAATCCTCATATTCCTGTTGAGCTGGTCATAGACCACTCGATTCAAGTTGATTCATTCGGGTCCAAAGAATCTTTTGAATATAATGTTGAAAAAGAATTCAAGCGCAATTTTGAGCGATACACCTTTTTGCGATGGGGCCAGCAAAATTTCGAAAATTTAAGCGTCATACCTCCAGCCACGGGTATAATACACCAGATAAACCTGGAATATCTTGCAAGAGTCATATTCGTCAAAAATAATGACGGTCAGAGGATGGCTTTCCCTGACACGCTTGTCGGCCTTGATTCACATACAACCATGATCAATGGAATCGGTGTACTCGGCTGGGGCGTCGGAGGTATAGAGGCCGAAGCTGTTATGCTGGGCAGTCCATATTACCTGCTTACTCCACAAGTGACAGGCTTTGAATTAATCGGCGAACTTCCTGAAGGCACAACAGCCACAGATCTGGTGCTCACCATTACCGAGTTACTGCGAAAAAAAGGAGTGGTTGGAAAATTTGTCGAATTCTTTGGACCCGGCGTTAATGCATTAAGCCTGGAAGATCGTGCTACTATAGCAAATATGGCTCCTGAATACGGTGCAACAATGGGTTTTTTCCCTGTGGATGATGAAACAATAAAGTACCTTCGCTTAACCGGTCGCTCTGAAAATCTTATTGCCCTGATAGAAAGCTATTGTAAAGAACAGGGGCTTTTCAGAACAGAAACAACGGAAAATCCGCTTTTTAACGATACAATCCAACTCGACATGAGCGACATAGAGCCGAGCATGGCAGGCCCAAGACGTCCACAAGACAGAATTCCTCTCTCTAAAATTAAAAAAACTTTTTTAAATGACTTTAAGGAGGCATCTTCAACTGACGAATCATCTACAGAAGTTAGTATGAAAAATGAAATTGATGTAGATATGCATGGCAAAAAATTTAAGCTCAACCACGGATCGGTTGTAATTGCATCAATCACAAGCTGTACCAATACATCAAATCCAAATGTCCTGATCGGTGCCGGACTCCTGGCCAAAAAAGCCGTTGAACGGGGACTATCAGTAAAACCATGGGTCAAAACCAGCTTTGCTCCAGGATCAAAAGCTGCAATCAATTATCTGAAAGCAGCAGAGCTTATGCCGTATCTTGAGGCTTTAAAGTTCCACCTTGTGGCATATGGATGTGCTACCTGTATTGGAAACAGCGGCCCTCTGCCAAAGGCGGTGGCTGATGCGGTAAAAAACCATGACCTTGTGGCAGCATCCGTTGTCAGCGGCAACCGCAATTTTGAAGGAAGAATTTCTCCTCTTACCAGAGCCAATTTTCTTGCTTCACCGGCATTGGTCATTGCTTTTGCAATTTCCGGAAAGGTTACCATTGATTTTGACAAGGAACCAATTGCATTGGATAACAACGACAAGCCTGTATATCTTCGTGAAATCTGGCCATCCACAGAAGAAATTAAAAACACTGTAAAAAGAGTTGTACGTCCTGAAATGTATAAAAAAGCTTATGAAAATGCGTTTGAAGGATCAAATCAATGGAAAACTCTCCCCGTTCCCGAAGGAACTCTTTTTAATTGGGACTCAAAATCCACATACATCAAAGAACCCCCTTTTTTAAAAGATATAACAAAAACAATTCCTGAACTTCAGGATATAAAAGGAGCCAGGATTCTGGCATTGCTGGGCGATAGTATAACAACCGATCACATATCGCCGGCAGGGGCAATTCCGGTTGACAGCCCGGCGGGGGCATATCTTATCGACCAGGGTTTAACTCCTTCTGAATTTAATTCGTTTGGTTCACGCCGCGGGAATCATGAAGTAATGCTGAGAGGAACATTTGGAAACATCCGCTTGAAAAATAAGCTTGTACCCGGCATTGACGGCGGCTGGACGGTTTTTTTACCAGATGGACAAAAAATGACAATATATGAGGCGGCAATGCAATACCAAAAAGAAGCAACCCCATTGCTTGTAATTGCAGGTAAACATTACGGTACCGGCAGTTCACGCGACTGGGCCGCCAAGGGAACATATCTCATGGGGATTAAGGCGGTAATTGCTGAAAGTTTTGAACGCATACACAGAAGCAATTTGATATGCATGGGAATCCTGCCGCTCCAGTTCAAACAGGGCGAAAACCATAAATCCATAGGCCTGGATGGGACAGAAATTTATGAAGTAGCTGGAATAGAAAATAAATTTGAGCCGTTAAAGGAACTCAGCGTTTTTGCTCAAGGAAAAGACGGCAAAAAAACTGAATTCCGGGTTATTGCAAGAATTGATTCTCCAATAGAACTCAGTTACTACAGACATGGTGGAATACTGGCTTACGTTCTGCGCAATATGAGCAACAAGTATAATTGAACCTAAGTTGAAGTTTAGCCGACAATTACAGATTTTGCGTTTTGAATGTTTTTCTCCGGGCGTATTCAGGGCTTGGGGGCATCCAGTGCTAATTTTGTCTGGTAGATGAGACGATCTTTTATTTAATACCTTTGTTTTTCTGTTGGTTTCGCTCCTGCTGCTTTCTACGGGCATTATCCACTAACTTGATCGACTCTGACCAGGATTCAGCGCAGAACCGTTTGAACTTGTCCAGCTTATTAACATCAGGCAACAATTCACTCCGGGCGGTAACAGTGCCTACTGATAGATGATATTCCGACAGGGCTTCTATGTATTCCTGACGACGCTCTTTTGGAATAATGATAGGGGGATAACCAGCCCTGATTACAGGAACATTTGCAATGAGACGAGCCATCCGGCCATTGCCGTCCCAAAAGGGATGAATTCTGACAAAAGAAACATGAAGATGCACATAAGCTGACAATGCCGCCTCTCTGTTTGCCGCATTTTCTTTACAGGTCTTTTGAAACAAGGATAGCCAGCTTTGCATGAGTTCCGGAACATCCTTTGGAGAACCATATTCAAAGATGGTCTGGGTATCGCCGGAAACAACAACCGTGGAATTCGGTTCTACTTTCCATGCGCCAACAGGCTTATAGACATCAAAAATCCGTTCTGTCTGCACAGCCTTATGCAGGTCAAAAAGGTCTTTTTCAGTTAGATCGGATTCTCTTCTAATAAGATCATAAACAAAATCAATTGCCCTGGCGTGTCCAACAACCTCTTCATGATCCTTGAGAGGTTTGCCTGAAATCGTGAGCCCTTCCTCAAGAACAAATGCTGTTTCCCCAAGAGTCAGGGTATTGCCTTCAATTGCCGTAGATGTGTGTGTCCATAGATTGCGCAGTTGCGCCATAAGCGCTTTGCAAATATCGCCGTCAAGACCTTCTAAAAAACTAAGCATAATATATTTCTCTAAGTTCCTTGCATATCAGACATGCTCAATCATTGTTTGTAAATCGTAGGGTGCGTTTTACCCAACAAGGCGCTTTTACCATTATACATTCGATGTTACGTATGCCGTTGATGGTGCATGAAATGCACCCTCCCTGGCTATGGGATGTCCACTACTTTCTTCCACATAAATTAAACATCGGCGGCTTGCAACAGATTCTGCAAGTTCTTGACTAAATCGGTTCATTTGCCGAATCAATAGTATTATTTTTCGGGTTGCCTGTTCATCGCAATCCAAAGATGATGAATTATTATATCACTACTCGTCGTGCTGCCAGTTCGCATATGGACAGATCGACAGGTCGCGAGACCCTTTGGCACGCATTCATCTATCATTTCAAGCAATTCGCTATCGTTCCAAATGCAGATATCTGTTATGGCGCTGATGGCAAGT
>DAOUSD010000009.1 GCA_030627405.1 Deltaproteobacteria bacterium | reverse complement strand
GTCATATATAAATAAAAGATTTCCCGATTGCGGTTATTTAATAAGGCTATTGCATGTTTACCGTCTGTTCATTAGTCAGGGGAGGCAGCTTATTGACAGATATGCGTCTGTTTCCGGGCATACGACATTTGATATTCAACTTAATGGATACAATGAGTTGATAGACCTGCTTCGGAATAATAAACAAGGAATAATCTTGTTAACATCACATATAGGTAGCTGGCAAATCGCCTTAACCACCTTAAAAAAAATAGGAAGAACAGTATATCTTCTTATGCGTGCTGAAGACAATATAGCGGTACAAAGCTCGCTGAATATTGACAGAGAACAGGATGATATAAAAATTATTTCTCCGGAACAATATCTTGGTGGTATTGTAGAAATAATGGATGTTTTGAAAAAAGGCCATATTGTATCCATCATGGGAGACAGAAGATATGGAGCAAAATCCGTTGGCGTTAAGTTTTTAGGTAAAAAGGCCTGGTTCCCTTTCAGCGGTTTTGCTGTCGCCGCCGCAGTTAAATCTCCTGTAGTGGTTTTGCTGTCAAATAAGATTTCAGCCCATAAGTATATTGTTGATGTATCCAATGTAATATATCCACGCTATGATGGAAAATATAATAAGCAACAACAACTCTATCGGTGGGTTCAGAATTACGTAGAAATAATTGAAGTATTTGTTAAAAAGTATCCATACCAATGTTTCCTGTTTCATGACGTCTGGAGTGGATAATATAAACTGAAATTTACAAAATCATTATGAAATTGACCTGAGGTGGCGGGCACTTAAATTTAAGTGCCAGCCACCTCAGGTTGTTGACAAGTTAATTTTTGAGTTTGTAAATTTCTGATAAGGAGATATCAATGGAAGAGCAAAAAGAAATGGAATTGCCTGAAATACGAAAAAAGTTAAAAGAGCTCCTGGTAGAAAATCTTTCATTAGAAGACGTAAACCCGGAAGAAATTAAAGATGATGAAATTTTGTTTGGAGAAGGCCTGGGGCTGGATTCTCTGGATGCAGTTGAAATTGTTGTACTGCTTCAGCGCAACTTCGGCATAGAAGTCAAAGATATGAAGGAAGGTCAAAAAATATTCTATTCAATTGATACGCTGGCGAATTACGTATATAAAAATAAAGACAAATGAAAATATTCATTACAGGAATTGGTGGAATCTCTGCCGCTGGAAGAAATATAGCAGAACACCTGAAATCATTTCGCCTGATGAAAAGAAATGCCGGCACGGTTAGTTTGTTCGACACTTCTTTACCATATCCGGTTTTTGAGGTAAAAAGCCCCCCGATTAACAAACAAATTAATGAGCAAAAAAATGAAATGCGCACCCTGTCTCTCGCTATGTCTGCACTAAAAGAAGCTTTACAGGATGCCGACCTGCAAAAGGATTTTTCCGGCATTAAAGCAGGGGTATGTCTTGGAACTAGCGTGGCAAGCCAGTTGAATGACATTGACTTTTACCGAACATACCGGAATACAGGAGCGGCAAATATGGCCTCTGTTGACCGCTTTCTAAAGGGTAACCTTGCTGAAGCTGTAGCTAAATCAATGAAAGCAAGCGGGCCATCAGTCACCGTAGTTAACGCCTGTTCGTCCGGTGCTGACGCAATAGGAGTAGCTCTGTCATGGTTAAGAAACGGTGTATGCGATATTGCCATTGCCGGTGGAGCAGACGAATTGAACAGAGTCCCTTTATGTGGTTTTGGAGCACTTGGGATTTTAAGCAAATCTTTATGCAGGCCTTTTGATAAAGACCGTTCAGGATTGAACCTGGGTGAAGGAGCAGGTATTCTGATTCTTGAAACAGAAAAATTCTTACGCCTTAGAGGTAAAAAGTCAGCGTTGCGGCTTGCAGGATATGGTGCAGCAGCAGATGCCTACCATCTCACAGCCCCTCGTCCTGACGGTTCAGGACTGGAGTCAGCATTGCGCAAATCTCTCGCTGATGCAAATATTACTCCACAAGATGTATGTTTTGTAAATGCTCACGGCACTGCGACTCATGATAATGACAAAGTTGAAGGAATTGTGTTTGAAAAAGTTTTTGGGCCGAAAATAAAATTTCTTTCAACAAAAGGTTATACGGGCCATACTCTTGGCGCTGCAGGAGGTTTGGAAGCAGCATTTACAGCCTCTGCCCTGAAAGAATGCTGGATACCTGCCAGCGCAGGTTTTATTCAACAGGATGAGAATATACCTGTTAAACCGATTAGAGAGCAAACAGAAATAAATGGTAGTTTTGCTGTATCCACATCGCTTGCTTTCGGCGGAAATAATGCCTCTATTGTTATTGCCAGAGATCATTGATCTTTGAACATTATCCCAACATGCTGATTTAAGAATTAGAAACAGGTGCTACATGCAACTCTCTGATATTAAACCAAACGTAATCGTTCAAGGCCCAATTTTCCCGGAACGTGTAAAAGTCATCACCACTGTTCTGCTGGGTGATTCTATCAAGCTGATCGGTGAAGGGTTAGAAACGGGAAAGGTTCATCAGCCGGTTCTAAATGAAGACCAAATTGCAGAACTGGAAGTATCTTCTGAAAAAGAACCATTCGACGGTGATCCAGCAAAATTCCGCATGGGGGTTGAGGCGATACGCCTTGGTCTGGCTTATGAATATGATCCCTATTTTAGCCTTTCTATAGCAAGAGTTGATCCACTGCCTCACCAATTGGAAGCTGTTTATGACTATTTCCTGAAACTCCCCCGCATACGATTCCTCCTTGCCGATGATCCAGGCGCCGGTAAAACCATCATGGCCGGTCTGCTTATCAAGGAATTGAAAGTGCGCGGACTGGTTCAGCGTATCCTGATCGTAACCCCTGCAAACCTCTCATTTCAGTGGCAGCGGGAACTTAAAGACAAATTCAGAGAAAATTTCCAGCTTATCCGAAGTGATGTGCTCAGAGCTACTTATGGCGCTAATCCTTGGCAGGATATCAATCAGGTTATTACTTCGGTGTCATGGATTTCCAGAATCGAAGATGCCAGGGAAAGCCTGATGCGAAGTAATTGGGATCTGATTATTGTTGATGAAGCGCATAAAATGAGCGCTTACAGCGAAGAAAAAAAGACACTGGCGTATCAACTTGGCGAATCGTTATCTGATATGACAGATCACTATCTTTTGATGACGGCTACCCCGCATAAAGGAGATCCAAAAAATTTCAGTCTGTTTCTGAAACTCCTGGACAAAGATGTTTACGGAGACGTGAAGAGTCTGGAAAAAGCGATGGAGGTGAGGGATGCCCCCTTTTATCTGCGCCGTGTCAAAGAAGCGCTTGTAACGTTTCCTGATCCGGTTACTGGAGCAGTAAAGAGTCTTTTTACACGACGCAATGTGCATACAGCGAGTTTTCAGATTGATAACGATGAACTCGATTTTTATGACAGATTGACTCAATATGTTGAAGATCAATCAATAAAAGCTTCACAGGATGATACAGCGCGAGGTCGAGCTTTGGGGTTTACCATGGCCATGCTGCAGCGCCGGTTTGCCTCCAGCATATATGCGGTAAGACGCACGCTTGAGCGCATGAAGGCCAAACGAGAAAAGATTCTCGAAAATCCCGAGGCTTATCGTGAAGAGCAGATCATGAAAAAAGTACCGGATGATTTTGACGATCTGCCGGATGAGATGAAGGAGGAAATCCTTGCAAACCTTGAAAATATAGTGGCTTCCATCGACCCGGATGCACTGAGGGAAGAAATACTCGAACTGGGAAAACTTGTTGAAATTGCAATGCCTCTGGAGTCCCGGGAAGTTGAAACAAAGCTGGTCAAACTAAAGGAGGTTATTACTGAAAACGGCATTTTTGAAGACGCAAAGATGAAACTCCTGCTGTTTACTGAACATAAAGACACCCTGGATTATCTTGCAGGCGATGGCCGTGATGGACGACCTTTGGGTAAACTGCGTGAATGGGGCCTCAACGTGACTCAGATTCATGGCAGTATGAAGATTGGGGACAGGGATACTCCGGGAACGCGAATTTTTGCCGAACGTGAATTTAAAGAAAACTGCCAGGTGCTGGTTGCTACTGAGGCCGCAGGAGAAGGCATTAACCTTCAATTCTGCTGGTACATGATCAATTACGATATTCCCTGGAATCCGAACCGGCTTGAACAGCGCATGGGTCGTATTCACAGGTACGGGCAAGAGAAGGATTGCCTGATCACAAACTTTGTTTCCACCAACACCCGCGAGGGCCGTGTATTAGAAAAGCTTTTTGACCGTATAAGCAAGATTGAAGAAGATCTCGACCCCAATAGGACAGGAAAGGTCTTCAACGTGCTGGGTGATATCTTTCCGGCCAATCAACTGGAACGTATGTTGCGCGAAATGTATGCACGCAATCTTACGGAAGACGTAATCAAGGACAGGATCGTTGAACAGGTAGATACCAAGCGACTAAAACGGATTACTGAATCCGCCCTTGAAGGGCTTGCTAAACGCGAGTTAAACTTGTCGGTTATTGTTGGCAAATCAGAAGAGGCCAAAGAACGGAGGCTTGTTCCAGAAGTAGTCGAAGGATTTTTCATAGACGCAGCCTCACTATCCGGAATTTCGCCAAGGGAACTCAAGAATCAAAAACATGTTTATCAAGTGGGCCGGGTACCCCGAATGCTGCTTTCATATGGCATACAGTTAGAGCAGCGCTTTGGCAGGCTGGGCCGTGAATATAAACAGATTATTTTTGACAAAAAACTGCTCGCAAAAGATCCAACTTTAGAATGGGTTACGCCAGGTCACCCGCTTTTTGAGAGCATCAGGTCCTTGGTTCAGGACAAGGTGCAGGAGGATTTACAACGGGGAACGGTCTTTTATGACCTGAATAGGAAAGATCCTGCCAGGCTTATGGTTTTTTCTGCAGAAATTCGGGACGGTCGAGGGAACATTCTGCATAAGCGTCTCTTTGTAACACAGACAACGATGGATGGTTCCATCACCATACGCCAGCCAACCATCTTCCTTGATCTTTCCATTGCCCCAAAAGGGACTACCGTCCCTGAAGATTCAGGTATGCCCGGTCGTGAACAGATTGAGACTACGCTTTATAAAGAGGCGCTTGTTCCAATGCTGGAGAATGAGCAGAAGCAGCGGGAAAAAGATGTGAAGACCATCTCCAATCATATAGATATCAGCCTGAACACAATTATTGACAGGATTCAGATTCAATTTGCCGAGTTGCAGACACAGAAAGAATCAGGTTCCCGTGAGCAGGGTCTGGATGGCCGCATAAAAATGCTTGAAGACAGGCTGGATGAAATGAACAACCGGTTTGAGCAGCGCAAGGCCGATCTGCTGAAAGAACAACAATGCACCGTCAGCAACATTCAGCATATAGGCAGCGCCTGGGTACTGCCGCACCCAGAACGTGAAACACCTGACGGCAAAACGATGGTGAGCGACCCGGAAATTGAAAAAATTGCGATTAAATCAGTAACTGAATATGAAGAAGCACGGGGCTGGAAAGTGGAAAGTGTTGAAGATGAAAACCGGGGGTTCGATCTGATCTCGCGCAAGCCCCACCCGGAAGATCCACAGACTGCTATTGAGGTAAGATTTATCGAAGTCAAAGGCCGTTCACATATCGGAGAGATAGCATTAACCACAAACGAATTTAAGACCGCTGAACGACTGAAAAAGGATTTCTGGCTTTATGTAGTATTCAACTGTGCCTCGACACCGGAAATCCACCTGATTCGAGACCCCGTGAAATTAGGGTGGCAGCCGCTTATAAAAATTGAACATTACCATGTTGGCGCAAAAAGCATATTGGAGGCAGAGGAAAACTGATGGCCAAACATTTCCACGAAATTCGCGATCCTATTCACGTTTTCATCCGGCTTGATTCCGACGAACGGAAAGTACTTGACTCTCGTCCATTCCAGCGTCTTCGCTATATTCACCAGCTTGGACTAACGTATCTTATTTATCCGGGCGCAACTCACCGCAGGTTTGAGCATTCTCTTGGCGTGATGGAACTTGCTGGAAAAGTTTATGATATTGTAACGGAACCAGATAATATCGCCCACGAATCCGTCAGAAAAATTGTGCCCAAGCACAAAGAATATGAATATAGATACTGGCGAAGGGTTTTACGCATGGCAGCTTTATGTCACGATCTTGGTCATTTGCCGTTTTCACATGGCGCCGAAGACCTATTCCCTGAGGCCTGGGACCATGAGCGCCTAACAATTGAGATCGTTATGAGCGATGAACTCAAACCTATTTGGAAAGAAATTAAAATACAAGCGGAAGATGTTGCAAAAATCGCCGTTGGTCCTAAAAAATACAAAGACGCTGCATTTGACGACTGGCAAGCAATCTTGTCTGAAATAATCGTTGGGGATGCCTTTGGTGTAGACCGGATGGATTATCTGCTTAGGGATTCGCACCATGCCGGCGTGGCTTACGGAAGATTTGATCATTACCGCCTGATTGATACGCTCCGTATTTTACCGAGGGAGGAAACTGATTCTGTGGAACCAGTTCTTGGTGTTGAAGAAGGAGGGCTACATTCTGCTGAAGCATTGTTGATGGCTCGATACTTCATGTACACCCAGCTATATTTTCATCCTGTAAGGCGTATCTATGATATTCATCTGAAAGATTTTCTTAAGTCGTGGCTCCCAAATGAAGTTTTCCCAACAACAGTTGAAGATCACTTGCGGACAACAGATAATGAGGTTACTGCTTCAATATTGGAGACAGCCGGAAACGCAGGTACAGCAGGTTACAAATCAGCTCAATCTATTATGAGCCGTAAGCATTTTCGACGCATTTATCAAAGGAATCCCGAGGACATTTTAAAAAATCCCGAGGCAGCGATAGCCATCTTTAATGCTGCATGCGATCAGTTTAGCGCTGAAAACGTTCGGGCGGATCGGTACAGACAAAAGGGCGGTAGCCCGGATTTTCCTGTCTATACGACAGACGAGAGGATAATATCCTCGTTGGCAATATCAGAAGTGCTAACACGACTTCCTGTAATAGCCACAGATTATGTCTTTGTTTCACCGGAAATACGTGGAGAAGCAGAGAAATGGCTGGAACAAAATCGAGAAGCCATCATAGAACCAAAGGAGGGAGAATAATGGAAAGGAATAAGAAGGCGGTGGTTTTATTAGGTTTAATAGAAGAACTTAGGGATAATTTGAGCTGGTGTGGGGAAACTCACATTCAAAAGGCTACCTATTTCCTTCAGGAAATGATGCAAGTACCTTTGGGATTCGACTTCATCCTATATAAGCACGGACCATTTTCATTTGATTTGGCAGACGAGATTACGGCGATGCGCGCTGATAACCTCCTCAAATTACAACCTCAACCTTATCCCTATGGACCGTCTATTCTTCCAGGAGAAGCTAGTAAATCTTTAATGAAGCGCTTTCCAAAAACGCTTAAAAAGTACAGTCATCATACAGCTTTGGTTGCAGAAAAGCTGGGGGGCAAAAAAGTAAATGAACTTGAAAGGTTAGCCACTGCACTATATGTAACTTTTGAAAATAAATCGAGTGGCGATGTGCAACGCGCCCAGCGTATTCACGATCTGAAACCACATGTGTCTATTGACGAAGCACTCGAGGCAACCAAAACAGTTGACCAATTCACAGAAGATTCAAGGAACATTATTGCGGCATGATGAAATATCCAAAACGCCTTATTGAAGTTGATCTGCCGATCAAGCGGATATCTGCACATGCGCGGCGTGAAAAGAGCATACGACATGGCCACATCTGTACCCTTCACATCTGGTGGGCGCGGCGGCCTCTGGCGGCCTGCCGGGCTGTGATCTGTGCCTCGCTCTGGCCTGATCCTGCCGATGAGCTGTGCCCGGATGAGTTTCGCAAGACAGCACGTGAGCTAATGACCAAATGGGCTAAAGATCATTTAAAACTGATGAGCGAGGAGAGCAGCAGGCGGTTTATTGCAATTTCAAAGGATGACAGCAAGCTTGATGATAATGTTGAACTGCGCAAGGCACTTTTGGACTTTATTGCCGATTTTGCGAATTGGGATAATTCAACAGTCTTGGAGTATTTGAAAACAAGCCGAGCGCTGACTCAGTCTGCCCATGAAGTTCTGGGTGGAGAGCCCGGGTCACGTCCTTTAGTAGTGGACCCTTTTGCCGGGGGTGGGTCCATCCCACTGGAGGCATTGCGGGTGGGGGCTGATGCATTTGCATCAGATCTAAATCCTATTGCTGTATTGATTAATAGATTGGTGCTTGAATATATCCCCAAATATGGTCAACAGTTATCAAAGGATCTTCACAAATTAAATAGATGGATCGAAAACAAAGCAAAGACTGAATTAAATCAATTCTATCCATCTTCAAATAAAAACGTAATCCCTTTGGCTTATATATGGGCTAGAACAATTAAATGCGAAGGACCAGCATGTGGTGTAAGGGTGCCTTTGATTATGTCTTTATGGCTTGCAAAAAAGAGTAAGAATTCTGTTGCATTGCGTATTGTTATAAATTCGAAACAAAAGAAAATCCAATTTGCAATAATCAACGATGTGAAAGCAAAAAATGTTGGTAATGGAACAATTCGTAAAGGCGCTGCGACCTGTCCTGTTTGTGGTTATACAACACCTTTATCAAGAGTTAAGAAACAATTTAAAAATAATGAAGATTCAAAAACGTTAATATGTGTAATTGAAGTTCCTAAAAATGGTAACCAAAAATTTTATAGAGTTCCAACAAAAGAAGATATTGAGGCATGTTCTTATGCAGAAATAAAATTAGAATCAATTAATGCAAAATACAACGGAACATTATCACTATATCCAACCGAATCAACATGTCATTACCATTCTTTTGTTAATCGTGCTTCTATATATGGCCTTACGACATGGGATAAATATTATACAAAAAGACAACTATTATCTTTAAGTATTTATGGAACGTTAACAAAAGATGCCTGTGATGAAATTTTTCCAAATATAGAAAAAGAATACTATAAAGCCCTTAGGACATGCCTTGCACTACAGGTGAGTCGCCTTGCTGATTTTAATTCGTCACTTTGTGCGCTTAACTCAACCGGTGGTAGAGGTGTTGTACATGTTTTTGGAAGGCAAGCATTACCTATGGTGTGGGATTTTGCAGAAACTAATCCTCTTAACCACGTTGGTGCCAATTGGTCAGCCGGAAATAAAGCCATTTTGAAATTTATAGCTGATAACAAAGACACATATCCTATTGCTGGTTCTGCTCATCAAATTGATGCCGCCTATCATAGTTTGCCTGATGATAGTGCACAAGCATTTATTACTGACCCACCATATTACTTTGCTGTACAATATGCGGACTTGTCAGATTATTTTTACGTTTGGCTCAGACGGTTATTAATAGATATAGAGCCTCAATTATTTGCTGAGACTGAAACACCAAAAAAAAACGAACTCATTGTACAGTCTCCTGCTGACGTCAACAGCCCTGAGGGGAAAAATAGAGAACATTATGAGACAGGAATGATGACAGCGCTTTCTGAAGGTAGGCGCATTTTAGCACCTGATGGTATTGGAGCAGTTGTTTTTGCTCATAAATCTACTGATGGATGGGAAGCAATGTTAGAAGCTTTAATTGCAGCAGGTTGGATTGTAACAGCATCATGGCCTATTGATACCGAACGACCAGGACGAGTCATTTCAATAGGAAGGTCAATGTTAGGCTCCTCCATCCACCTCGTCTGCCGCCCTCGTGAAAATCCTGACGGCTCGCTCCGCACCGACGATATTGGCGACTGGCGCGATGTGCTTGCTGAACTTCCCAAGCGCATTCACGAATGGATGCCCCGCCTTGCGGAAGAAGGCGTAGTCGGTGCGGATGCCATATTCGCCTGTCTCGGCCCGGCTCTTGAAATCTATTCCCGCTATTCCTCAGTTGAAAAAGCAAGCGGTGAAAAGGTTGAATTGAAAGGATATCTTGAACAGGTATGGGCGGCTGTTTCCCGTGAAGCATTGAAAATGATATTTGAAGGCGCGGATGCCTCAGGCTTTGAAGAAGATGCGCGGCTGACGGCCATGTGGCTCTGGACTCTGCGAACGGCTGCAAATGGCAATAATAAGGCCGACGATGATGCTCCGGCAAAAAGTCTGCGAGGGTACAGCCTCGAGTACGACGCGGCCCGCAAGATCGCGCAGGGCCTGGGAGCGCATTTGGAAAACCTGTCGCACCTGGTCGAAATTAAGGGAAACACTGCAATGCTGCTTTCTGCTGGCGCGCGAACCCGCTATTTATTCGGGAAGGATGCGGAGGAATCTCCGAAAGGTAGAAAAAAGAAGAAAACCAAGCAGTTGACATTTGATTTTGAAGTCGAACCAAAACAAGTGGAAGAAGAATCCGGCGACTGGGCAGGCGATTTATCAGGAAGAGCCGGTTCAACAGTTCTCGATAAGCTTCACCAGAGTATGATCCTTTTTGGAGCAGGTCGCGGCGAGGCCCTGAAAAGATTCCTTGTTGATGATGGTATCGGAATGAACCCACTTTACTGGCGATTAGCTCAATCCCTTTCTGCTCTCTATCCATCCGGAACCGATGAAAAACGATGGGTGGACGGGGTACTTGCCCGTAAGAAAGGTTTAGGATTTTGATTTGTTATAGAAATAAAAACGAGGTTTAGATATGGCCAAACTAAAACCCTGGTACAAAGTCGTAACACCACGTGAAGACCTTCGTGAAGGAAAGCCGCTGGATGCTTCGGAGTTTGCTGTGCATCTGGATAAAGTGCGTCTCGGAAGCGCTCCGCCGGATTATCGGGATCCGGAACGTTTTTTTGATCGGACGTATTTGACAGAGACGCTCTGTAATCTTGGAGGAGAGGTTGTGCGCAGATTATCAGGCGAGACAACTGAAACCTCTGCGGTTTTCAATATGTTGACACAGTTCGGAGGTGGAAAGACACATGCACTTGCACTGCTTTACCACCTTGCAAATGGCGGTTCAAAATCCGGCAGGTGGCGCGATGTGTCAAAGATTTTGGCAAAAGGTAATATTGATTCGGTCCCTGATAATTGTGCTACTGCTGTTTTTGTTGGGACTGAGTTTGACTCAATTACGGGACGGGGCGGCGTGGATGGGACGCCGGTGCGTAAATCTCCATGGGGCGAGATTGCCTTTCAAATTGGCGGCGCTGAGGCCTTTGCCGTTGTTGCCGAGCATGATAAGCAATTTATCGAGCCCAAGGGCGACGTGATTCAGGCTTTCCTGCCCAAAGATCGTCCTTGTTTGATCCTGATGGATGAAATCATAAACTACGTCAGTACATATCGGGAATGCGGATATCACAATAAACTCTATAATTTTGTGCAATCCTTATCTGAAACAGCGCGCGGGCTTAAGAATGTTGTTCTGGTAGTTTCGATTCCAGCTTCTGAAATCTCATACACGGATAAAGATGAGGCCGATCAGCAAAGATTCAGCAACATGCTGGATCGCCTTGGAAAAGCGGTATTGATGTCCGCAGAAGAAGAAACGTCGGAAATAATACGACGACGACTGTTCGAGTGGGATCCTCAGACAGTGGGTCAGAATGGCAAGGTGTTATTAACCGGAGATGCCATTGCGGTTTGCAGTGAATATGCGGAATGGACTGCGGATCATCGTCAGCAAATACCGCAGTGGTTTTCAACTGACCATGCACATGAGACTTTTGAATCTACCTACCCTTTTCATCCGGCAGTACTGTCTGTATTTGAACGAAAATGGCAGGGCATGCCACGTTTTCAGCAAACACGTGGAATCCTGAGACTGCTGGCGTTGTGGGTCTCAGATGCATATCATAAGGGTTTCAAGGGTGCGCAGAAGGATCCTATTATCGGACTGGGTTCGGCGCCGTTAGAAGACCCTACATTCAGGGCAGCGGTATTTGAGCAGTTAGGGGAAGCAAAACTTGAAGGCGCTTTGACAACAGACATTTGCGGAAAGAAAGAATCTCACGCCATACGGCTGGATGCCGAAGCCGTTGATACGATCAAGAAAGCACGCCTGCACAAAAAGGTGGCCACGGTGATCTTCTTTGAATCGAATGGGGGCCAGACCAGGAATGAAGCCAGTGTACCTGAAATCCGGTTGGCTGTTGCAGAACCGGAACTGGATATCGGCAACGTTGAAACTGCGCTGGAAGCATTAACCGATGCCTGTTACTATCTGACAACAGAAAGAAATCAGTATCGCTTCAGCCTCAAGGAGAACCTGAATAAGCGCTTTGCCGACCGTCGAGCAGGCGTAAAAGATGAAGATATTGAAAACAGAATCCAGGAAGAAATCCGGAAAGTCTTTCCTGCTACAGAAGGCATTGAAAGGGTTTTCTTCCCGGACAAGAGCGGGCAAATTCCTGACCGACCCGTTATCTCATTTATTATCATGAGCCCTGATCAATCTATCCAGGACGATCCAAACATCGAACAAACCATCGAAACTATGACCAGGGAATATGGAAAATCATCGAGGACATACAAAAGCGCTTTGATATGGGTTGTTGCCGAATCAGCCGGGCCTATAAGAGAAGAGGCCAGGAAATTGATTGCATGGAAAGATATAGATAACGAAGGATTAAATCTGGATGATGCCCAGACACGCCAGCTTGATAAGAATATAAAAAATGCAAGGAGCGCTCTGAAAGAGAGTGTATGGCGCACCTATAAGAATGTTATGCTTCTCGGAAAAGACAACAAAATTCATACGTTTGATCTTGGTCTGCCAACATCCAGTTCAGCCGAATCAATGTGCAAATTCATATTGCTCACATTGCGGCAGACAAACGATGTTGAAAAGGATATCAGCCCTCGCTTTTTGGTTAGAAACTGGCCCCCTGCCTTTATAGAATGGAGCGCCAGGTCTGTGCGGGACGCATTTTTCGCATCACCTAAATTCCCACGCCTTTTAAATGCAGAAGCCATAAAGGAAACCATCGTCCGTGGTGTTAGCGAAGGCCTCTTAGCATATATCGGGAAATCTCCGGATGGTGGATATTCTCCTTTCGTTTATAAAAAATCGTTGGATGCTTTGGATGTGGAAATATCTGAGGATATGTTCATCATCACCTCCGAAGAAGCGGAAAAGCATGTAAAGCCGCCTGAATTGGCCGGGATCATATTAACACCATCACAAACCCAATTGAAACCTGGTGCAAAGCAGACCTTTACTGTTAGTGGCATTGACCAGTTTGGCCGCGATATTGAGACAGGAGCAGTTGAATGGTCGGCAACAGGTGGAAAAATCGGACACGATGGTGTTTTTAAATCTGCTGATGACGAAGGAAATTTTATAGTCAGCGCAAAGGCTGGTAAAATCTCAAGTGCAGCCGATATATGTATTAGCAAAGAATCCCAGACTGAGCCTTCTCCTCAACCTCCGCCGGATAAAACACAAAGGCTGATGTGGTCTGGCGAAGTTACGCCTCAGAAATGGATGAATTTTTACACAAAGGTACTTACCAAATTCGTAAAGGCTGGTAGTCTCAAGTTGAACGTAAGCATTGAAGCAACGCCTAAAGACGGTATTGCTGACCACCAAGTTGAGGAAACAAAGGCCGCACTAAGGGAACTTGGACTAAATGATAATGTTAATACGAATTGATTATGAAAAAAAATAAAGCAAATAGAAAGCCAGGTGGAGTACATTCCATGCACTATAGCCGGCATCCCTATCGTCGATGCATCAGTTACCCTTGGTTTTGCTTACAGTAAAAATGACAAAATATTATCTCACATAAAAGTTGATGGAGAGAAGATAATGAATTGTTGGAGTTCATGCGCCTCCATCTCTCAGTCTTCAAGAATTCGGGTACTCCCACAAAACAATACAGGTGATTAAAAACTATTTCATTTATTTTTATGGGCATACGAATTCTTTCTGATACCGCTCTTGCCAAGACTGCAATTAAGCAAGGCATTATTTCGCATAACCAGGAATTGTTTGAACCCGTATATTACATTGCGCCTGGTAATAGATAAACAGTGGCTTGAAAATACATTAAATAATGCTTTTAAAGGGATAAAGCATTGTGTTTTCCCGCCGGATGCTCTGGATAGCAGTTTGCAATTTCTTCATAAATTTGGGTACTCCGGATCCTTGTGGGACATGCTTATCCCAAAGGATGATAAAAAGGCAAATAAGAAAACAATATGAAACAGAACAGCTCATTTTCAACCGAACATATCTGGTGTGTTATTCCGGTATTTAATAATAAGAATACTGTTAAAGATGTTGTTCTGGGTTGCCGTTTATATTTGCAAAATGTGGTTGTTGTTGATGATGGCAGCACTGATACCGATATTTCAGCATTGTTTTAAGGCATGTTATATGAATATTGCGGGCATAGGAATAATTTCTACAAGAGGACGCGGAATAAATAACCTCGACATTGCATTGCAGCAAGGCTGGATCGCACCGTCTCAAATAAAATCGCGTAACGATCAAAATGCTTTTTATCCCGCATACAGGGTTGGGAAGGAAACTATAAATGACATAAATCTGTTAAAAAAAATACGCAGAGCAGACAGATTCAGCAAAATGGCTGTGCTGGCCGCATGGGATGCAGTCGCTGACAGCGGCATTCAAATTAACGACAAAGAATCAACCGTTGGAATTATTCTTGCGACAGCTTTCGGGCCTCATGTGACAACCTTTCGGTTTCTTGATGATATTATAAATTATGGTGATGGTAGTGTCTCTCCGACAACGTTTTCGCATTCAGTTCATAATGCCGCAGCATCATATATCTCAAAGGTGTTGAATTGCCGGGGTCCAACTTTAACGCTTACTCAGTTCACTTCGCCGATTCATCAGGCTCTTATTCTTGCTCAAGCATGGCTGGAAGAAGGGCGCTGCAAATACGTCCTTACCGGCTGTGCTGATGAATGCGGTAATGTTATGGAGTATATATGTAGCCAAAAATTACGAATTGCCAATGACGGTAAAATTAAACCGTTTAACTTTTCGGCTTCACCATCGGCTGTCCCAGGAGAAGGAAGCGTATTTTTTATGACAACCCTAGAAAATTGTCGGAATAAATATTGCAAAATAATACAAGTTTCCATGACTAATTACGATATTAAGGAAAACACTGATATATATATCATAGAAGCTGATGGTATGGCAGGAGATGAAACAACCTATCGAAATACCGTGCCTGCGGATGTTTTTACCGGAGGATATGCACCAATTTTCGGCAGCATGAAAATAGCCGGCGCCTTCCATTGCGCTTCAGGCGCTCTTATGCTAAAGAAACAGATTAGATATGCCTGCCCGGTTCAGGACAATCCATATGCTCTGAATTTAATAGCAAAAACAGAACCGGCAGAGATCAAACAAATCTGCTGTATTAGAAAAAATTGCGCCAATGAAACAAACATCATCAGACTAATGCGATAGTTTCCAATTTTCCAAAATATTAGAGATCAATGAATTTAAAAGAAATCGAAAATATATTGGCTCAACAAATTGCAATAATCTTAGCTGTTGATCCGTCCAAGATTATAAAGGATGTTCCCCTTCATGAAATTGGGATTGATTCCTTGAGCTTTGTAGAACTCCTTGTGTTTATAGAAAAAACATTTAACATAAAGTTGATGGAATCAGGGTTAACCAGAGAAGATTTTAGAACGATTCGTTCACTGGCATTATCTATTCAGGATGAGTAATATTAATTTTTTCAGAAAAAAACGCTATTTAACAGGAATAGACTGGATTATTCATGCTCTTGATTACATTACCAAAAAAGGGACCGGCACCGGGAATACATCCCAGATTATTCTCGAATTGGACGGCGCTCCGGCAGAAGATGAATTCAGAGATTGTATTGGAAATTTAATAAAAAAGTATCCTGTTTTGCATGGCAGGACATCCAGAGATTATAACCTTGCACCATATTGGAAGATATCCTTTACGAAGCAAAGCCAACCCTTACCAGTTAAAGCTTCTTACCTTGATAATACTTCCTGTGAAGCCGATATTTTCTCTATTTTAGCACAAATAGCTAACCTGAAGTTTATCAGTAACCAGGAACATTTATTTTTTCATCTTATATATACCGGCAATAAATGTTATGTGGTTATGACTTTTGACCATCGTTTGTTTGACGCTCGGGGTGCTGAAGCATTTCTGGAAATACTTCAGAATGAGTGGAAAAACAAGGATAATACATTTTGCGATAAAGACATTATTGTTCCTGCGGAATCCGCACATCTCCGCCGGTGGCGAAGAAAATTCATTGCCGGTCAACAGGTAAACCGCACATTTTTAAAACTTGGTGAAAATGCTCCCCCGCGTGCTCTTCCTCTACCGGCATCGCTTAATAATCGCAGGTTCAGGTTTAAAGTTATTCCATTCGACAAACATCAGACTGATTTAATAGTCGAAAATGCTTATAAGGAGGCCGGCTATTTAATGCTCATGCCATATGTTCTTGCAAGTGCAGTATGGGTTATGCACAGACTATTCAGCAAGAGGAATATCAAGTCGGGGGATTATGTAGTACCTGTTTCCATTGATATGCGCCCGACAGATAAGGTTCAACAGGAAGTATTCTTTAACCATGTTTCCTTTTTATTTTTTATAGTCCGCCCTGATGCCGCCGATCATTTCCCTGTTCTTATCAAATCAATCAAACAACAGCTTTATGAGCAGGTCAAATCGGAGCTGCCCCGCAATTTTCAAGAAGCAAGCTTATTAATGCGAATTTTACCTTTACCGATTCTAAGTAATATTATGCGGGTGTATTTAAAAGGTCAAATTGCTTCATTTTCATTCTCAAACGTTGGGGAAAGTGCTTATAAATCTTCAAGCTTCATGGGTAAAAAAATATTGAACATTCTTCACATGCCGCGGGTTCCGGTCCCGCCGGGTCTGGGTATATTTTTTCACCAGTTTCAAAATAAATTAAATGTCGTCCTTTCCTTTTTAGAAGGCATATTGAGTGATGAAGAGGCAAATGAGCTTATACATACGCTTCAATCCAGGCTTGGTGCGAAATGAACCATAAAAAAATAGAGTGCGAAGTGCTCGTTGTCGGTGGCGGTGTTGCGGGGATAGCTGCTTCTATAAAAGCGGCTCGCGAAGGCGCAAGTACAGTTCTAATAGAAAAAAACAGTTTCCCGGGAGGAACAGGAATAACGGGCTTGCATCGTTTTATATGCGGATTATATGTCAATACGAAAGATATGCCTGATAAAATTCTCAATGAAGGAATTGCGTCGGAAATATGTTTCATGCTGCAAGAGCTTGCTCCCGAAAAAATCCCTTTGCGCATGGGAAAGGTATATGTTCTGCCTTTTGCTACAAACAATCTCATATCGGTTCTCCGCTCATTGAGCGAAAAGGAAAAACAACTGGACATTTACTACAATACCAGAGCTGTCTCAGCTAAAACAGAAAATAATACTATTGTATCTGTAACCATCCAAAACTTGAATAAAAAATTCAATATTATTCCGCGCGTAGTTATAGACTGCAGTGGTGACGGAGTTATTATTAAACTGAGTGGTGCACGCTATGAAGTAGCTCCTCCTGACCAGCGCCAGCTCTCCGGTTATACATTCAGGGTAAAAGGATT
>DAOUSD010000175.1 GCA_030627405.1 Deltaproteobacteria bacterium | reverse complement strand
TTCCTGGAGATTTCTAAAGAACACTCTTCTGCATTAAGCAGACTGGAACAGATGGAAGACCTTAAAAAGACACTCGAAGAGCGAACTCAAGAAATTAATTTGCTTAATTCGACGATTACCGGTCTGAAAGAACACCAGGCAAAGCTGGAAACAATTATCGAAAAAGAGCGCCTCGCCGTGAATGAAAAGATAGAAATGCTCGAGGATATTCGGAATAATATGGTTGATGCTTACAAAGCAATCTCCGCCAGTGCTTTAAGGGAAAACAACCAGACTTTTCTTGACCTTGCGAAAACTACGCTTTCAAAATATATGGAAGCAGCCAAAAGTGATTTTAATGTGCGTAGCAAGGAAGTCAAAAATATTGTTGTGCCAATAAAAGATTCTCTTGATAGATATGACCAGCATATTCAGGCTATGGAGAGATCACGGGAAAAGGCATATGGCGGACTTTCTCAGCAGGTAGTTTCTCTTGTGGAAACCCAGCAAACTCTTCAAAAAGAAACAGGCAATCTTGTAAAGGCTCTTCGTGTGCCGCACGTCAGGGGGCGTTGGGGAGAAATTACCCTTAAGCGAGTTGCTGAGCTTGCCGGCATGCAGAACCGCTGCGATTTTTTTGAACAGCAGTCAGCTTACGGTGAAAATGGCATTATGCGGCCTGATATGGTTGTTTATCTCCCCGGCAATCGTCAGATTGTTGTAGATGCCAAGGCTCCTCTTTCAGCATATCTTGAGGCGCTGGAAGCAGAAACGGAAGAAGAACGCGAGATATTGACAGCTACACATTCAAAACAGATTCAATCGCATATGCATAAACTGGCACAGAAGGCATACTGGAAACAGTTTAGTCCAACCCCTGAATTTGTTGTATTGTTTATTCCAGGTGAAAATTTTTTTAGCGCAGCTCTTGTCAAAAACCCTAAGCTCATAGAAGAAGGTGTAAATAAAGGAGTTATCCTGGCAACTCCAACTACTTTGATTACTCTTCTAAAAACCGTTTCCTTTGCATGGCGCCAGGAAAATGTTTCTGAAAATGCAAAGGCTATAAGCGAACTGGGGCGTGATCTTTATACTCGACTCAATTTAATGGCGGAACATATCAACAAGCTTGGTCGTGATATTGAACGATGTACCAGTACTTATAACCAGGTTACAGGTTCTTTTGAGCGCAGAGTACTCACATCTGCACGCAGGTTCAAGGATCTTGGCATTTCGCTGCCGGGCGATAAAGATATTGTTCGTATTGAGCCCGCTGAAAAGAAAGCACGTAAACTCGACATCGATAATAGCAAATGAAACACTCATTAATTACTGCCCTGTTTTGTTTCTTTTTTTTGGCCGGATGTTCTGTTCTTAAAATACATCCGCCTTTAAAAGATGAATTTGCGATGCAAAGAATCCCCTCTTGCAGGTATCCTGAATTTTCAGATGATATGGTCTGCGATGGTTTAGAACATGGAATTTTGCAGAGTATTTCATATCTAAAAAGGTTGCCTCCTTCCAGGCAGTTCAAATTCGGGAAAGATAGCTTTAATGCAGCCCATATGATCAAGTCCATGGAGCATTTTCTGAATTTTATACGGACCAGGCCGTCAAAAGATGAGTTTAATAAGTTTATTAAATCAAATTATCTTGTTTACAAATCGATCGGCGGCAGGAATGGTCATATCCTTTTTACAGGTTATTATGAACCTGTTCTGCAAGGCAGCCTTGAGCAAAACGCTGAATATAAATTCCCAATTTATGAGCGTCCTTGCGATTTAACTACAGTTGATCTTTCTTTATTTATTCCGGCTTTAAACAATAAAAGAATAATTGGAAGATATACCGGCCTGACAGTTGTTCCCTACTTTGAACGCGATGAAATAGAATATAAAGCTGCTCTAAAAGATAAGGCAGAAAAAATCGCCTGGATTAAAGACCAGGTTGATCTTTTTTTTCTTCAAATTCAGGGATCCGGAAAAATTTGTTTTGATAACGGAAAGACAATTAATGTCCATTATGATATAACAAACGGGCATCCATACCGGAGCATAGGCAAATTGCTTATTGAAGAAGGGAAAATAGAAAGATCAGAAATGTCTATGCAAAAAATTCGTGCTTATTTAAGAGAACATCCGGAAGAGGCCAAAACTATTTTAAACTTTAACCCCAGCTATGTTTTCTTCAAGATAGAAGAAGATGGCCCCTTGGGTTGTATTGGAGTTAAATTGACGCCTGGCAGGTCGATAGCATTGGACAGAAGAATATTTCCCTTGTCAGCCCTTGCTTTTATAGAAGCAGAAAAACCTTTAATAAATGGCGATGGGAAAATTCATAATTGGATAACTTTCAGCAGATTTGTCCTGAATCATGATACAGGAGGGGCGATACGCGGGCCTGGCCGCGCGGATCTGTTCTGGGGAAACGGTCCATACGCCAAGATAGCGGCAGGTCACATGCAACACAAGGGGAATCTGTACTTTCTTGTTCTTGATTTTGATAAGAAAAGATGAGATGAGATGAGATGAGATGTTATTTTCGTTAAATCCAAAATCGTAAAAGTTTAGCGTTATGAAAATATATCCACTTCAGGTGTGATCAAATTCAAACCATGAAAAACTCGCGCATAAGATATCGTAAAGAAAAAACTTGCTACGAATGAAAACAATAGTAACAGTTCAACAAGCCCTTAATAAACAATGACAAGATCCTGCGAGGTTTTTTCTTAACGATCTCTAATGCGCTCAAACAGTTTCCTGTTTTGAATTCGATCACACCTGAAGCTCATGCACAGCCGGTTTTTTGTTTCATAAAGCTTAAAATATTACCTAAAATCTAAAAAATGTTATAGGTGAGTATTATGTTCGGCATAGGTATGCCAGAAATTTTGATAATTTTGGCAGTAGCGCTTATTGTTATTGGTCCCAAAAAACTTCCTGATCTTGCGAAATCGCTTGGCCGGGCAATTGGTGAATTCAAGAAAGCCACACATGAATTTAAAGAGTCTATCGATATAAATAGCGATTTAAAGGATGTTAAAGATACTTTTGAGGATATGAATGAAAGCATAAAAGACGCTGTCGATATAAAGGCAGATCAAAAAAACAATACAAAAAACAGCTCCAATTCCTCTAACGATGAAAAAAAAGTTGAGGATGAAGCAGTAGAAGGATCTTTAAAAAATGACTGAAGATGAAAAAATGCCTTTTACCGGACACCTTGAGGAGCTAAGAAAGCGTATAGTTGTCTGTTTTATTGCCATTGGTATAGGCTTTATCATTTCATATGGATTTAAGGAAAAAATTTTCCATTACCTGACCATACCTTTAATTTCAGCAATGCAGGCGGACGATAAACTTATTTTTACAGGTCTGCCGGAGGCTTTCTTTACATATCTAAAGGTATCTTTACTATCAGGCTTAATGCTGGCCGCTCCTGTATTATTATATCAGTTCTGGATATTTGTGGCACCGGGGCTTTATGACAAGGAAAGAAAACTTCTCATTCCTATAGTTTTTTTATCCTCTTTTTTCTTTATCGGCGGAGCATTATTTGGATATTTTATTGTGTTTCCATTTGGGTTTAAGTTTTTTTTAGGATTTGCTAGTGAAACAATAAAGGCGCTTCCATCAATGCGTGAGTATTTAAGCTTTTCTTCAAAGTTGTTGCTCGCTTTTGGACTGGTTTTTGAACTTCCTCTTGTTATTACTTTTCTTGCCAGGCTCGGCATAGTTACAGTTGAATTTTTAAAGAAAAACAGAAAATATGCCCTGCTTTTATTTTTTGTTTTTGCAGCTATTTTAACCCCACCGGATGTTGTAACCCAGATTATGATGGCTTTTCCCCTGATGCTTCTATATGAGATAAGCATTCTTGGCGCCAGAGTTTTTGGGAAAAAAGGTTCACAAAAGGTAGATACTTGAGAAGCCAATTTTTTTAACGCATCGATATTCCCAGTGTTGATTTATTCGTGACATCATTCCGGCAAAAGTCGGAATCTATTATAATTTCAAGACTATAAGGAAGCTGGATGCCGGATCAAGTCCGACATAACGGCAGAACAATGATGTTTAATTGGTTTTTGACACATGTTCTTTGTCTTGACATAATAATTTTTACTTGATAGAGATTTTTATATAAAAAAAGATTGATTATTTGATAAATTTTGAAAATTGGAAGGAGGTGAAAAAGATATATGAGCAAAAAATATTTATTGATTATAGCTGTTGTGGGATTTGCATCTATGTTTCTTGCTACCGCTATTTATGCTGGGACTACAGTTGCTGATGTTGTTACTATGGAAAACAAGGCTTATACCAAGCACAAGAAGAGCTTAGTCACCTTTACACACAAGAAGCATGCTGAGGAATACAAAGCAGGTTGCGGAGAATGTCATCATGATGCTGAAGGTAAACCTCTTAGTGACCTGAAAATGGGTGATGAGGTTCAGAATTGCATTGCGTGTCACACCAAAGCGAGCAGACCTCCAAGGGCTAAAAAAGACGCTCCAAAGCTTTCAACGAAGGAAAAGATGGAGTATCATGCCTATGCCATACATGTAAACTGCAAAGATTGCCATAAAAAGGCCAATAAGGTAAGCGGCACGAAAGCAGCACCTACATCCTGTGCAAAGTGCCATCCCAAAAAGAAATAATTTAATATCTGCAGATTTTAAAATTCAGGGCAAACATTATTTATAATATTTGCCCTGTTTTTTTGTAAAATTTCACCACAGAACAACACGGAATTTCACTGAAAATTGTAAACAATGAGTAAGTTATTATATGAAGATTTGAGCTATAAAATCATATGTGCAGAGACGTTGGCAATCTTGCAACCTGTGCGGTTAGCCATTAGCGTTTAGCCGTTAGCATTGAAAAGGGATGGAAATGAGAGATTTTAGAGAACTTAATCAACAGGTCAATGAGGTAAAGAGGATGTTGAACAGTTTTATCCAAAAG
>DAOUSD010000028.1 GCA_030627405.1 Deltaproteobacteria bacterium | reverse complement strand
AGTGTAAGACGATGGGCTTTCTCCCATACTTTAAGTTCTCTAAAATCTCTCATTTCCATCCCTTTTCAATGCTAACGGCTAAACGCTAATGGCTAACCGCACAGGTTGATATTTTTAATTAAAATCGGTGCTAGCTATACATATTGACAATGCCTTTGAAATCGTATTTAGTACATCGAATTAAACATTAGAAACCTTGGGGGCATAATTTAAAGCTTTTCAGAGCGGATGAGGAATAAGTTTTGATTTTAACCTTTATTAACTTTAAAGCAAAATGGGGAGGTCAGTCATGTATCCAAGATTCGTAATTACAATGTTTTTGGTTTTATTTTTGGCAGTGTTTTTCGTTAGTCCTGCAGTTGCTTCAGAAGCTGGAGATAAAGCTTTGGCAGCAGCAGATAAGGCTAATCAGGCTGCAGAAGAGGCCAGTCTGGCGGCTAAAAAAGTCAGGGAGGCAGTGACATTAGAGGAGGCAGAAAAGGCTCTAAAGGCGGCAGCGGAAGCAGCCAATAAGGCTGAGCTGGCCGCGCGAGAGGCTTTAAAAGCAGCGGAGGAAGCAAGGGCGGCAGGAGAATTGGAAGCTGCGGCAAAAGCAGAGCGGGCAGCTAATAAAGCAAGGGAAGCTGCCATCAGTATCGAGCGAACAATAAAAGAGACTGCAAAGAGAAGGGGTTGGCCAAAAAACTTAATAGAAGAAATCTACCCTATTTTTATTTTTCCGACAATATCACAGCAGGAATGGTACCAGGAGGAAAAAAGAGAAGAAAAAACCGCCAGTCCATCACAATAGGATTGGAAGAACTCTGTATTTTTTAAAAGGAGTTAGCCTTATGAAAAAAAATATTTTCATCAGTTTTCTATTGGTCAGTTGTTTAATATTTTTCACGGCCGGTGCACTGGCTCAAGAAAGAGGGGGCACACTAATTTTTGGTAACCTGGTGGTTACCCCCGGGCTCACGCTGCAAGAGGTTTATGATGATAACATATACCTTGGCAGCGGAACCAACTCAACTACTGAGAGCGAAGACTCTGACTGGATTACCAATATTATACCAAGCATAATGTTGGATTATTCTTTACATGAAAGAGGCGGCATTAAACTGGGTTATTTAGGTGATTTTGCCTATTATAAGGATGATAATAATAACGACTGGAAGAATCATAAAGGTGTCTTTGGTTTGAATTATAAAGCTCCTACAGGTCTTATTGTAGGCATAGACAATCTATATACTCGCGCTCAGGACCCTTACGGTTCAGAAAACGAATACAAGTTGGGCGTGCCACAGACAAAGCGCTGGCACAATGATCTGAAAACCAGGATAGGTTATGAACTTCAAAATCAATTTAGAATACTTGCTTACTATAATTATTATAAACAAAAATATGATGAAGAAGTTGACTATTCACAGAACTATGCTTGCAATGAAGTGGGAGCCGGTATAGAGAAGAAAATATTACCATTGACATGGGGATTTTTACGATATTTTCGTGGAGAAACGGATTATTACTCTCATCCTTCAGGTGTGACCGATTCAAATGACGCTGATTTTACATATGATAGTGTAAAAATTGGTCTTACATTGGATCCTGACGCAAAGATAAAGGGAGAGCTAAACTTTGGTTATACCTGGAAGAGGTATGAAAATGATGCCGATGTGAGCGGCAGTCAGTACGATGATAAAAATACCTGGATTGCTTCGACTTTGCTTTCTTATGAGCCGACTGCCACCACCACGCTTGGCTTAGCTATCATGAGGGCCATGAGAGATGCGGGCGCTGATACTACAGAATATTTTGACGATACTGGTATTAGCATAAATCTTAAGCAAGTTATTTTATCTGAATTAAGCCTGCTTGTTGGTGCGGCATACAGCAAACATGATTATAAAAATTCTACAAACTATCCCGGCAGAGATGATGATAATTACAAGGCCAAGTTAGGTATTGAATACCTGATTAACGAGTGGTTAATGGCAGGTGCCGATTATACTTACAGGGAAAAAGATTCATCCTCCGGTGAAAATGATTACACAGACAATCAGTTCATGGTTACATTCGGTGTGACATATTAAATAATGTTTGAACGAAAACTTCCTGAATTACAGTCTTCCTGTCATTGCGAGGAACGAAGCGACGAAGCAATCTCTTGGAAATAAGGGATTGCTTCGTCGTTTGTTCCTTACTCCTCACTCCTCGCAATGACTGCTCGGAACTATTGGTTTTCGTTCAGACACTAATTATACCAATTTGCGCATCCTCGAGAGAATAGGTGTTTTTCGAAGGTCTCGAATTAAACAGACCCTGAGTCAAAGAGGATTAAGAGGATTAAATGAACGCTTTTACTCTATTGCGATTACTAATTGTTATTATTGTTTATGTCGGCTTCAGTGCATGTGGAACAACAGGTGATGTAGTCAGAGTTACCAATGTTAAAAGTGGTCAGATCAATGGTCTTACAGAGTTGGAACTGGCAAAGATCGAGGAAATCAAAAAAGCCAGAGAAAACTATCAAGGCTTTGATAAAAACTTGAGTAATGTTATAGAAACAACTTTTTCGTTTTCTGTAGTTGAATACCTGACGCAGCATCCTGAGATCAAACGATCTAGTAGCGAATATAGAGTTGGAGCAGAAGATGTTTTAATTATTACGGTTTATGAGGAGGAAGACCTTTCCAGAGATGCTGTTCGTGTTTCAGGCGATGGATATATTTCATTTCCATTGATCGGGCGCATTATGATTTCTAAATTAACGACCTCGGAAATTGAAGAATTAATAAAGCTGAAATTAGCTGAAAATCAATATCTTCTGGATGCTCATGTCTCAGTAATGGTGAAAGAGTATAACAGCCAGCGTTTTTTGGTGCTGGGAGCGGTTAATAGTCCCGGAAGTTATTCCCTTAGTGCAAAGGAGCGCGTTTTGGATGCCATTTCCAGGGCGGCAGGGGTTAATTTAGAACAAGCAAGCAAGAGAGCAATGATCATCCGAACGTTAGATGCGGAGACAGAAGATGAGCGGAAGGTAGTTATCAATATTGATCTTAACAGCCTTCTGGCAAAAGGGGATCAAATTTCAAATCTTTGTTTGATGGATAAGGATCTGCTTTATATTCCTACAGCAGAGCACATATATATCATAGGGCAGGTTATGAGTCCTGGTGCCTATACCATGCCTGAAGGTGAAATTACGCTGGTAGGCGCTATTGGTATGGCGGGAGGATTTACTAGAATAGCGGCACGCAATAAAACTCGAATTATTCGCCTGGAAGACGGGGTCGAAAAGATAATAGAAGTAAAGGTAGATGCCATCACAAAAGCCGGGAAAAAGATACAGGATGTGCAGATAAAACCCGGAGATGTAATTGTAGTTCCCGAGAGTTTTTTCTAACGATTGAGATAACCCTGAACCTTGAACCCTGAACCCTGAACAGTGAGCTTATGGAAGAAAATATAGAAGAACAAATAGACCTTCGTGATTACCTGCGTGTGATTCTGAAACAAAGGTGGATAATAATAGCCTTTTTTAGCATTGTTGTAATTTTTGTTGCCATATATGTTCTTATTGCTACACCAATTTATAAGGCTAGCGCTCGTTTGGTCATTGAAAAAGAAAATCCAAACGTGGTTTCTATACAAGAGGTTATGGCTGTTAATGCGTCTGGTACAGACTATTATCAGACCCAGTACAAGATTATCGAAAGTCGTGTTGTAGCACGTGAGGTCATAAAACGCCTTAATCTGGATCAAAGCGAGGAGTTTTGTCCATCACCAAAAGATAATTTTATTTCAAATTTGAAAAATACTATTTCAGATATCAAGAATAGCATTATTTCCATTTTAAAAACCGACAAGACTTCTAAAGAAAAAGAAACTGAAGAATATGGGCGGGACTCCGGCCTGGTATCTGCTTTTATCAGCAGGATAGGGGTCTCACCAATCCGTAACAGCCGCCTTGTGGACATTAGTTTTGAAGCAAAAGACCCTGTACTTGCCTTCAAGATCGCAAACACGCTTGCAAGCGCCTATATAGACCATAACCTTGAGATTAAGCTCGTAGCCGCCCAGGGCGCTATGAAGTGGCTTAACAACAGGAGCTATGATGAACGCATAAAGGTGGAAAAAGCCGAGCGGGCTTTACTTCAATATAAAGAAGAGAACAGGATTATCACAGATTTTTCAAGTGATGTTGAACATGTATCTGCCCAGAAACTTGCGCAACTGAATACCCAGGTTGTGGAGGCGCAATCAAGGCGTGTAGAAGCTGAAACCCGCTTTAAACAAGCTGCTGCGCTTATTGGTCATTCAGATATGCTGGATTCCGTTCCCGAGGTGCTTAATAATGAATTGATCAGGCAGATCAAATCCATGGAGGTTAATCTGTATCAGCGCATGTCTGAGTTTTCCAAAAAATACGGGAAAAATCATCCTCAGATGGTGGCTATCGACTCTGAGCTGAAGACACTTCAGAAAAGAAAGTCTCAAGAGGTTAATCGCGTCATAAACTCGCTTAAAAATGAATATAAAGTTGCTTTGGCCGGGGAAGAATCCCTGAAAGATGCGCTATCAGAACAAAAACAGGAATTACTGGATCTTAATGAAAAGGCTATTCAGTATGGTGTGCTCAGGCGTGAGGTTGAAAGCGCCCAGAATATATATGAAATGCTGATCAAACGTTTTAAAGAGACATCTTTGTCTGAAAATATGAAGGCTGGAAATATCAGAATTATTGATAAGGCAGAGGTGCCAAAAACGCCTGTAAAGCCCCAAAAAAGGCTTTCTATAATTCTGGCCATGATTGTGGGACTTTTTGGAGGAACAGGGTTGGCCTTCTTTTTAGAATATCTTGATAATACCATTAAAACTCCTGACGATTTGAAACAGTACTTAAATATTCCTGATCTTGGCCCTGTACCCCTGTTTGCCGCAGAAAACAAAGGCAGTCCAGGTAAAGGCAAAGACAGGACTCCTGATCTTATTGCCCTGAATTCTCCCAAGTCAACGGCAAGTGAATCGTACCGTGGCATACGGACAAATATTCTTTTTTCGACCGCTGAATCAGTCCCTCAAGTCATTCTGGTAAGCAGCGCTGGGCCCAAGGAAGGAAAGACCATTACAGTGGCCAATGTTGCCATAACAATGGCTCAGGCCGGCAGCAAGATTATTATACTGGACTGTGACATGCGCAGGCCTGAAATTCACAACTTTTTCGGGGCGACAAGGGATCGCGGGATGTCAAATATCCTGGTTGGGCTCGACAACATCGGGGAGATAATCCAAAATACAAAAATACCCAATCTTGATGTTATTACATCAGGCCCTATTCCACCAAATCCTTCCGAGATGCTTGGATCCAAACGAATGGAAAGTCTGCTTGTTGCATTGCGAAAGAAATATGACCATATCATAATTGATTCTCCTCCGGTTACCGCTGTAACAGATGCAGTGGTGCTGTCAAAGTCCGCAGATGGTGTCATCATAGTTATTCGTACAGGCTATATGGCAAGACAGATTGTAAAAAACGGTATAGGTCAGCTTAATAACGTGGGTGCCCACATTATAGGAGCGGTTTTAAACGGAATAGATGTAAGCAGCGGCAAGTACTCATATTATTACTATCAATATTATCGCTATTATTACGGTGAAGACGGCGAAAAAAATAAGCCCACCGGAAAGAAGAGAAAGAAAAGATCCAAAACCCGCTATAGTAAAGAAGCATAAAGCAGATGGTGATTGGATAACCAGCAACCAGCAACCAGCAGCGAGCAAATTATTGATTGACCTTCACTGCCATATTCTTCCCAACATAGATGACGGTTCCCAGTCTTTGAGCCAGAGCCTTACGATGGCAAGATGTGCCGTTAAAGACGGCATTCACAGCATTGTTGCAACGCCACATACCCTAAATGGTGTTTACACAAACCCCGCAGAAGAAGTCGCCACACATGTCGCCAATCTTCAAGAGGTATTCTCGAAAAACAATATTCAATTACAATTGTATCCAGGTGCAGAGGTGCAACTCTGCCCTAATATGCTTGAAAGGATTAATAGCGGCGAAGCCGGTACAATTAACAATTCAGGGAAATATCTATTGCTTGAGCTTCCTTCACAAACAATACCTAAAGGAATAAAGGATGAGATATTTACGTTAAAGCTAAATGGCATTACTCCTATTGTAACTCATCCGGAACGAAATTCAATAATACAGCATGACCCGGATATTTTGTATGAGCTTGTTAATAGAGGAGCATTGGTTCAAATTACGGCAATGAGCCTGACAGGAGAATTCGGAGAGTTTGTTAAACAAGCAGTTGAGATGATGTTAAAACAACGCGTTGTACATGTAATAGCCAGCGATGCTCATTCTCATGATAATCGTCCTCCAGTATTATCTCATGCCGTTGAAATCGCCGCAAAAATTCTTGGAAGCAGTGAAGAAGCAAAGTATATGGTCAACGACACACCTGCCGCAATCCTGTCTGGCGATATTGTTGAAATTCCCGAACCTGTGCATTATAATAGTAAGCATAGATTTTTCACAAAATTTTTTTGATTTATCGGCTTAAATCATTACCTCCGGGGGTGGTATTTTAATCTCTCCCAAATTTCTATTTTCCAATTTCAAGTTTCAAGCCGTGAACGGCTACTTATGAGTAAAACGATAGATAAAATAATTTTTTCAGGGATAATTTTTATTCTCATTTTTACCCAGCTTGCTTTTGGCGGGGTGCATGTTTGGGCTTATTCCGTATTTGAGATAATAGTTCTTGTTTTATTTTTACTGTTTGTTATTAATCATATTACCGGCCAATACAAAAGCAGCAAAAGGTTAGGGAATGATGCAAGTATTACTATTAAATGGGTTGTATCTCCTCTTAACATTTTTTTTATATTGATCATTTCTTTAATCCTTATCCAACTCATACCACTTCCTTCATTTATAGTAAAATTTATTTCTCCACTCACATTTGAAGTAAAAAAGAATGCTTACGAACTAAATAATGTTTCGAGCGTGGGAACCAACGCCTGGATGAATTTTGCTCATTATAATTTTGCTGCATACAATGAGCTGTTTAAACTATTAGTTTATTCAGCGCTGTATTTTATGCTGATAAATTCTGTTACAAATCAAAAACAAATCAATATATTGATTTATGTGCTTGTCGGCATGGGTCTTTTTCAAATTATCTATGGTATTGTGCAGACTTACAGCGGTTCTCAGAAGATCTGGTGGTGGACAAACATATATGGAAAGGGTTGGGTAACCGGAACTTATATCTGTAGAAACCATCTGGCCGGCTTTCTGGAAATGCTGCTGCCGCTTTGTTTTGGATTTGTTATCGCTAATGTTAAGAAATCAAGGACCAGACAAAAATATCAGGATCATGGGGTTTCAAGATTAAAGAAGTTCAAAAACTGGTTTTTCACAGGAGAGGAGAAATCAAAGATTATCCTCTTTTTTTTTATTGGAATTATTCTGGGTTTAGGTCTTCTCTTGGCTGGATCAAGAGGCGGTATCATATCTTTTGGGATATCAATGTTCTTTATGATATTTTTGTTTGCGTTCAAAGACGGCTACAGAAAATATGGGATACTTGCGGCTTGCCTGTGCATGCTAATAATGACTTATGGTCTGCATATAGGGATTGAGAAAACCCTTGATCGTTTTGAACATTTTGGTGACATATACAACAGGCTTGAAATCAGCGAATCTGTTGTTCCAATGATTAAAGACTTTCCTGTGTTCGGAACAGGCTGGGGCAACTTTATGTATATGTATCCTAAATATGCCCCGCCGGAGTATTCGGATCGCGTTATTTTAGGCAACGCTCACAATGACTGGCTGGAGATGACCTCTGAATCCGGAATGGTTGGAGCCCTCATTTTTTTTGGAGCGCTATTATTTTATTTAGTCAGAGCTATAAAATTATGGTTTAGAAGGGAAGACAGCTTTGCAACAGGATTAGGTGTAGGAGTAATATTTGCTGTTATTTCAATAAGCATTCACAGTTTTTTTGATTTTAATATGCACATTCCAGCCAATCCAATGGCCTTATCTATAATACTTGCAATTGGATTCTTGTCTTTGCACATTGATAGACATTCAAATTACGACAGGTTTTTCTTTAAAACAAAATCAGTTTCCTTAAATAGCTGCTTTTCGTTAATTGTATTTGTTATATTTGTTATATTAGCCGGATTTTTTATGTTAAATAAGATTACAAGACATTTTGCAGCCGAAGCCCATTGCTCCACTGAATTGAATTCAACCTTAAACAGAGATAGAACCCCGCACTTAGAGGAAATAAAAAAAGCCATAGAATATGATCCTTCCAATGCCGGATATTATTATAATATAGCACACTACTATATGGGATTACCTTTTGAAACCAAGGATTCGCAGATCGAGAATAATGAAATAATTATAACAAATTTGGAAAATGCTGTATCGTTAAATCCTGTTAATGGAATATACTGGTATGATCTTGGTGTCAGTTATTCGTATAAAGGGTATGAAGGTAGCACATATTATAGTGAATGGCTGTCCAAAGTAGACATGGCATTTCAAATGGCTGAATATTTGCGTCCTAATGATTCTTCTCTGCTTTATAAGACCGGTTTATATTGGGTGTTTAGAAGCAGCCTTCTGCCGATTGAGGAAGACAGGGGTCAGGAGTCGGGGAAAGACAGAGGTCGGAGGTCAATAATCAGACTTCAGTTGACAAGAGAAGATGGAATTAAGAAATTCCAGGAGTTGTTCAAAAGATCACTAAAGCTGAATAGGAAAAATTGGAAAAAGGCGGTTGAAAGGGTTTGGGAATATTATCCTGATGAAAAAATGGTTATGAGCATTATACCGGATGGAGATGAAGGGTTGGTTAATAAGGTAGAAAAGTGGATGTTGAAAAAATAGGCGTTGCTTTTTTTGTATAAACTTCTTATAAAAACAAATAATTATACAATATCAGGCCATGTAAGCTAAGGGTCGGAGCTTTCGTTATTATAAGTGACCTTTGAAAAATGCTTCCCACTAAAAGCGGGATTCAAGTTCAAGGAAGGAGATCCCGTTGCAAGCGAGATTGCCGGTAATGTCATCCAGAGCGTCCCGCAAGGCACAATTCAAGACTGAAAAAGAAATTTTGGGAAAAGATGAGCGCAGATATTTATATTAGCCAGGATTGACTGGCTATATGAAAAACAGACTGAGAGGTTTAGATGAAAATTCAGGAGGTTCTCAAACAACCTGAAAGCAAGACGCTGGAATTTAAGAAAGAGATCCCAAAAAACAGGCAGAATTTATTAAAAACAGTGGTTGCCTTTGCAAATGGCGCCGGAGGTAATATTTATGTTGGTGTGAATGATGACCGCACTGTAACAGGCATAAAGGAAGAGCCTTTTGACCTCGAGGAGAAACTGGCAAGCATCATATATGATTCAATTTCACCTATCCCAAATGTCTTTTTTCAAACACTCGCTTTTGAAGACAAGGTAATCTTTATTATCAGAATTTTACCAGGAGCTAACAAGCCCTATTATTTGAAAAAACCGGGCCCTGAGGATGGTATTTTTGTAAGGGTTGGTTCAACAAACAGAAAGGCGGATTCCCAGGGCGCAACCGAGCTGAGGAGACAGGCCAGAAATATCAGTCTTGACCAGGAAATTGATCTGTCCTTTGATTGTGATATTTTAGATATGCGGCTGCTGGAAAAATTTATTGAATTAAGCGAATTAAAAACCAAACCAGGTCTTGACTATTTTGTAAAAATCAAAGCTGCGCAACGTTATGATCATACGTGTCATCCAACTATTGGCGGGATACTTTTGTTTTGTTCCGCCCTGCCGGATGAATATTCCTATGCAAGGTTCAGGGTCTCCCGCTTCAAGGCTGAAAACAGGGCTGATCTGATAAATTCAACCACTATTAATGATAATTTGTTGGCAATGCCGGAAAAAGTCATGGATTTTGTTCGTCTTTACATGGAAAAAAAGATAGAAATATCTGCCTTGCGAAGAAAGGAGGACTATGACATCCCTCTGCCTGCTATTCGGGAGGGGATTTTAAACGCAATCTGCCATAGAGATTACTCTATTACAGGGGCTGATAATAAGCTGGATATTTTTTCAGACAGGATTGAAATTACCAGTCCGGGCACGCTTCCATCAGGGATAACTCTTCAGGATTTGGGAGAGGGGATATCCGAAGTCAGAAACAGGCTTATCGTAAAGATATTCCGTGAGGCAGGATATGTTGAGCAGTTAGGGACAGGCATAATGAGGATAAAGGAGGCATGCAGAACAAATGCCCTGCCGGAACCAAAATTCGAAGAAACCGGCAATTTTTTCAAAACAATTATCTTTAGAGCCTGCTTGATAATATCTCCTGATCTCAAAGATGTTTTTGATCTGATAAAGCAGGGAATCTCCTTAGGGAGCAAGGAGATAGCAGCGAATTTGAATATCCATCAGAATACAGCCTTGAAAAGACTAAGGCAGCTTGAAGAAAAAGGGTTGATTCACAAACAGGGAAGCGGTTCGCGTGTGAGATATTCTGTTTAATGTGAGATCGTGTGAGAATGTGAGATAGATGTGAGAGATATATCTGGGAAATTTTCCGGGCCAATCAGCGTAAATCTGCGGCTAAAAAGAGGCATCAATCTCTTGCCCTATATGTCAGGGTAGTTGTCGCATGGTTTGAAAAATAAAAAACAAAATTTATTTTGATCTTTGTGTTTATTAAGATGAGGAAATAGACAGTTGCCGATTAGAAAAGAAATTGAGTTAGTTCTTCCTTTCAGTCAAGAAGATAAATATAGGCATTATCACGTTAGGATTAGATGTGAAGTTATCGACTTTGTGGTACAATACGAAACTCTCATAAATGGCAAATAGTTTCCTGTAGTAAGATATGACACGTCT
>DAOUSD010000140.1 GCA_030627405.1 Deltaproteobacteria bacterium | reverse complement strand
TCGTTCATCTGAAGGAAACTTCTTTGTGATTCTATAGACCTGTAGTGTAAGACGATGGGCTTTCTCCCATACTTTAAGTTCTCTAAAATCTCTCATTTCCATCCCTTTTCAATGCTAATGGCTAAACGCTAATGGCTAACCGCACAGGTCGAAATTATTTATCTGAAAGTCTATAAAAAGAATCACGTTCAACCGGCGTGAAACCTGCCGAAGATATAAGATGTTCCATCTGGGCACGGCTTAGACCTTTTGCTGATTTTGCTCCAGCCATATGCGTGATTTTTTCTTCAATTATTGTACCATCCAGATCATCGGCTCCAAATGAAAGGGCAACCTGTGCCAGCCTTTCGCCTATCATAACCCAGTATGCCTTTATATGGCTGAAATTATCAAGCATAAGACGCGCCAGGGCTATGTTCTTTAAATCGTCAAATGCCGTGGTGCTTGGAATATGGGATAATTTTGTATTTTTTGAATGAAAGGCAAGAGGGATAAATGCTGTAAACCCTCCTGTTTTATCCTGAAGTTCTCTTAATTTTATAAGGTGATCGACGCGTTCATTAAGTGTTTCTATATGACCATAAAGCATGGTTGCATTTGATGTTAATCCTGCACTGTGTGATGCTTCCATTATTTCAAGCCATCTGTTGCTGTCTATCTTTTTGGGGAACAGCTTTTTTCTGACTCTGTCGCTCATGACCTCAGCGCCTCCGCCCGGGATCATTTCAAGTCCGGCCTTTTTTAATTCGGCAATTGTCTCTTCTATTGATAAGCCGCCAATTCCGGCAATATAGTCTATTTCTACTGCTGTAAAAGCTTTAATAGTTGAATCAGGACGTACTTCCTTAATGGTATTGAGGAGTTCGATATAATAGTCAAACGAAAGGGAAGAATTAAGTCCTCCAACAACGTGTAATTCACGAACAGGTTCATTAATACGTTCCATAAGCCTTGATCGTACATCATCAATGGAGAGAGCAAAGGCATCTTTTTCGCCGGCATCTCTTGAAAATGCGCAGAACAGACATCGATTCAGACAAATATTTGTGAAGTTTAAATGCTGATTGTAAACATAAAAGGCTTTTTTGCCGTGAAGTTTGCGGCGAACATAATCTGCCAAATGCCCGACGCCAACTATATCATTGCTTTTATAAAGGGCAATGCCATCTTCAAAGCCAAGACGTTCACCTGAAACAACCTTGTCTTTTATTTCATATAAACTTTTATCTAAAAAAGAATATTTCATATCATTTTTGGATTGTGACCACATGGTCATTTATATATAGAAATAAACAAGGAACATAGCAAGGATTTTTTGTAGAGTGTAATCTGTGGATTAAAAAACCCCCGCCAATATGGCTGGGTTATAAATTGAAGATTGTCGATTGAAGATTGAAGGTATTCTATTAATTTTATAACAAAAAGAGTAATAGTTCATCACGGATTTTCACGGAAATACACTGAATTCTCGTAACTGTTCAGGTTGTTTGGTCACGACTGGAACTGTGAACCTGACTATTTACACTTACTCATTGTTTTCAATTTTCAGTGAAACTCCGTGTCGTTCCGTGGTGAACTTTTAACAAAAAGACAGAGCGAAGCGATACAACAAATATTCAGTATTCAATATTCAATTTAGATTAAAGCTTGCTTCCACAATTTGGACAGAATTTATCTTCTTTATTTATCTGGGCATTGCAATTCCGGCAGCGTTCACGGGGCGCTGCAAGCTCAATGAGAAGCTGTCCCTTTTTGACTGGAATCATCTTTTTGTCAGCCTTGTAGTCGGCGAATACAAGAACACGTTTTACAACACCTCCCACAGAAGAGGTAACTCCATATTCAACCTTCATTAGCGTGAGGTTCAATATTTCTTCCCCTGCTTCAACGTTATCGCCGACTTTTTTGTGGACAAGCCAGAGGTCAGCATCAAATGGAGCACCAATGTGATAGGGGTTGTCTTCATCAGCCATTTCAACTCCACGCTTTTCTGCTGCTCCTTTTTCAACCTGTATTTCCTGTACAAAAACTTCATGATCCAGTTTATAGCGAGTTCGTCTTGTACCATTCTTGCTTACATTTCCGATGCGCATTATCTCTATGGTATGGACTTTTCCATCAGAAGTTCTAAATTCACGCTCAACACCTGTTTCAAGACCCTCAAACCATATATCATCCGGAAGTACGTTCGGATCACTGAATTTCTCAAGATTTTTTATCAGTTTTAATGCATCTCCTGGATGATTGAGATAATTAACCAGCTCATTTTCATTCGGTTCTCTTCCTATGTGAGTAGCAAGTTCTTTCTTTGATTCATCAATATCAACAGATGGCAGGAAGTTAAGAGGACTTTTCTCTGTCCTGTTGGCAATAGCCTCCTCGTATTTATCTCCGAAAACTGACTGATAAACCCATACCAAAGGCCATCCAAGAGGAAGTTTGCCGAATTTTCCCAAAAGAAGATTTTTCAGAGCATCGTTTGCGTTGATAAATATAATCCGGCGATCTTCTTTTGTTTTTTCGTCAAGTTCATCTTCCGGGACAGAAGTAACTTTCTTTAAAAGATCTATGATCCTTTGCACCTCCGTCATTCCGCCCCGTTCATAGGCATTAACAACCATTAAATATCCGTTGGTCCAGGTAATCTGAGAGCCCGGTGTAACGTCATGGTATCTGATCAGCTTTCTGTGAAGTTCAAGGACTTGCAATATGTTGGGAAGCAGGAATGCATAGCCTTGTTTCAGGGCGCCTTCCTGGCTGCTTGAAGTTGCACCGCCCGGCAGCCCGTGCAGTGTTACGTCGTGATCAACCCCAAGAAATGTCGGCCTGCAGTAATGATCATAAACAGGCATAATCTGTTTTAAAACAAATGCTGTTTCTCTGATTCTTTCTTTATCAAGACGAGTCTTTAAGCCGAGCTCACCTTCGATATAAGCTAAAACAGGCATAACAGCCGCCTGACCGTAGAATCTTACACTTGGGCCGTCTGCGACATCCAGAATTTTTGCTCCTGCCTGGGCAGCAGCGCCGAGAGCAGGTACTGCAAGCCCGTCTGTGGCATGACGGTGATATTGAATAATGAGGTCAGGATACTTATCAAGTATTTCAGATACAAGACTTTTTATAAACCTTGGGGGACATACTCCTGCCATATCTTTCAGGCAAAAAATTATTTTTTTAGATGCTTCATCCTTACTGCATTCAAGAATACGCCCCGTCATTGATAGAATATCGTCAAGCACACCAAGATAATGAGGTACATCAAAACCTTCCGCCCAGCTCAGACTTATAGCCGGTTCGAAAATACGATTTTCAGCTTTTAAAGCGATTTCTGCGAATGGTACCATATTTTCGATATGGTTAAGAAAGTCAAAACAGCGTATTACATGGTAGTGCTTATTTATCAGTTCGCCTGTACGCTGCATAATTTCCCGGCATTGCGGAGCATAGCCAAGGATGTTTGTTGAGCGTATCAAAATAAGCTTCTGTGTATTCGGTGCAAAACTATTCCAGTCTTCAGCTTCTTCCCATGGATCTGTCATACATCCAAGCATTCCCACATGGTAATGTGCACCACCACCATTTTCAATAGATACATATCCGCATCTGTCAATAAGCGGGCCTATCAGGCGGTCAGAATAAAGCCGGAATCGATTTCCGGTTTCCGACTGTGTGATATCTCTGGGAGTAGTATTGCAGAACTCAACGTATTCTGAGGTTCGAAGTGTATCAAGGACTTTGTCTCTATGACCGTTAGGATCAAAAGGTGGAGAATATGAACGGTCATTAGCAGCTTTTTTTGAAACGGAAGAAACGTCAACTGCCATTGGACCGACTATGCTATCTCCGAATTTTCGATATTTTCCAAGGCCTAAATAAGGATTATATCCTTTTGCTGTAATTTCAGCCATTAGATATGAAAGCCTTATCTCTTCAGGTACAGCTTCCCTGTAAACCATGAGTTCAGGAGTATTATCGATAAATTTAGTATTAACTTCACCATCAATGAAATTGGGATGAGAGATAACTTTTTTGTGAAAAGGAATTGTTGTTTTTAAACCATCTATAAAGTACTCGGAAAGAGCTCTTTTCATGATTGACAGAGTCTTTTCCCATGTTGCACCATGTGTCATGAGAAGGCTTCCAAGAGAATCATAAACTTTTGGGAATTCATATCCGCTGAAAATACATGAATCAAGCCTTACGCCCTCGCCGCCGGGAGAGAGATATCTTGTAATTTCACCTGCATTGGGTTGAAAATTGACCTTTGGGTCTTCAAAATTTATACGACACTGCATTGCGAATCCCCTTGGTTTCAGGTCTTCCTGATTTAACCGCAATTTTTCGCCAAAGGAGACTCTTATCATTTCTTCTACCAGATCTATACCATATGTAAGTTCTGTTATGCCGTGTTCAACTTGAAGCCTGGTGTTAGCTTCAATGAAATAGTAATTCAGATTTTCATCTACCAGGAACTCAAAGGTGCCGATAGAGTCATAACCAGCAGTCGATATTATTCTTAATGTTGCATCTTTTAGAGTTTTCCTTAAATCAGGAGTCAGCTTTTTCCACGGTGAAGGGGTTATCTCAAGCAATTTTTGGTTCTTTCTCTGTGCAGAGCAATCACGCTCGTCAAGCACAACTGAATTGCCTGAGGGATCGCATATGGCTTGTATTTCCAAATGCCTGACGGAAGTTAGAAACTTTTCAATATATAAATTGGGATTGCCGAAACTGGCCTCTGCAATAGCTGAAGCCTTTTCAAAGTTGTGCTCAAGCTCTTCTTGAGAATTAATTATTACAATACCTCTGCCACCACCGCCGCCTTCACTTTTTATCATGACCGGATAGCTGATTTTTTTGGCTATATTTTTTGCTTCATCAAGAGTTACCACATCATCTGATCCGGGAATAACAGGGACATCAACTGACTTTGCAATTTCACGGGCCTTAACTTTGTTCCCCAGTTTTTTCATGGGGTCTTCAGAGGGACCAATAAAAATAATTCCATTGTCTTTGCAAAGAGAGGGGAATCGGTTGTTTTCTGCTGCAAAACCCCAACCCGGATGAAGAGCCTTTATATTGTGCTGTTTTGCAATACGTACGATTTCTTTTATATCCAGATATCCACCTTCGGCTCGAATAGTGTATGCCTTATCTGCTTTGGTAACATGCGGGGCTGTCTTATCTTCCTCTGTAGCAAAGGCTACATAAATTCCCCCCATTTCCTGTATGGTTCTTCCTATACGAAGAGCAGGTATACCACGATTAGCAACTCCTATCCTCACGTTTTTAATTGGTGAATCCATTGTAGTTTGTCCTCTCAAAGGTTTTTAAAATTAAGGTCTCTTTCAAAATTTTAAAATTAACCTATTAATTGTTTTTTGTCAATCTGGGTGCGCCGATTTTTTTCTTATTTGAGCGATATGTTATGACAGCTTTCGTATTGACGTAAATGTATGTCTCAGGTAAACTTTATAAAAAATGGTAACCGTTCAACCACTCGACCACTCGACCAAAATATTATGCCCGGATTAAATATTTTTACCAGCAACCGCCTTGAGATACTGGCCGAACAATTATCAAGGATAATCGGCAAGCCTGTTGGCAGTACTTTATCTTCTCCACTTTCGGGTGAAATTATCGTT
>DAOUSD010000074.1 GCA_030627405.1 Deltaproteobacteria bacterium | reverse complement strand
TCTGCATCCGAATATATTCCTGTAATATGTGTTTAAATCAAAATATCTATTATTCATGTCACCGATTTTCGGGTAGTCCATACAAAGCAGTGAAGCTTAGAGATACTGCCCTCTATCACTTTGCAACCACATGATTTTTCGTCATTCGCTGCCTGGAGATATGACATGTAACGTGTTGAAATAATTGACCAGCAGTGTTTTGTAGGTACCACCGATTTTCGCGATATTTTTAACTGTCATATCCATATAAAATTTTCGGTTTAGAATTCATCTGTATATAGAAACAGTTTTGAGGAGGCATCTTGGGCAAACAGGCTAAGCGCGTCTTTCATTTTTTTTGTTCTGTGCCCAGGCCCAAGGCTTCTCCAATACAGACTCATCTCTAAAATGAGAACTGGCATGATAGTTCAGATTGATAATGCTGTTATCATATAAGCGAAGCTTATTGACTTATTTTACAAAGACTTTTTTGAAGATGCAAAAGATGAACCTGAAGCTATTTATAGCTCTTCTGGAGATTTCTTAACGCGAGAATCGGTGTTCATGAGATAACATTTTAACTCTTTATCATACCACTGTGGATCTGTAAAGCAACAGCCGATAAGCAGCTCGTGGACATATTTAACTTCAACTTGTTTGCGAATGACAGATTTATTCGTATCATCAAGCGTGAAAGTCACTTTCAGCATATCGACGATTTTAATATCACAGACAGACAGCATTGAAAAATTAATACCCTTCCATGAAACATCGTTAACAAAAAATTTATACTGCAAATAGTCTCCCAAAAAGGTAAAATGGCCTCTCAGTTTTGTTTTTTTTCGATAATATTGTCTGAACTCTAATACACATAAAAAGGAGTGCCCACATTTACAGCGGCTCCTCAATGTCTTGTTGAGATTTTTAAATTTCGTCACATCAAATTGTTTTGAGTGGCCGCAAATAGGGCAAATCACAGTGGCTCGATTGTTATTATTAACAAAGATTTTGATCTTCTTTTTTTCCTGGGTATCTTCCATCGTAAGCCTTTTATAAATAAGTTGTTTCGGAAAGGTATTCAACACTGATTTTCAAACCAGTTTTTAGAAATCATACTGGTTTTTGATTTTAATTTGAACTCCTCTACCACCCTACCATGATACTCGATTTAATCTTATATTTTTTCGTTGTTTTGGTTTTTCTGCAAGTCTTTTTTTGATATTGTGGCGGTCTCCATCCAAATAGGTCAGCAATAGTTCTTTGTTTATTTCCTCTAATCGATGCATTGTTGATGCCTTCGAACCCGGCTTGACATTCTGCGTCTCTCCGTCATATTGGAGAGCGAGCGCTTGTGACGTTGTGTCTTCATTAAGCAAAGACTCTTCAGATAGCGAAATATTAACTTTTCTTCGAACATCTTTTCTCATATGGGGCATACTCCTTGTATCCAATCTGCATAAAGTTTTCCAAGCTTAAAGCTATGGAAAAAGTTTTGGTCATTTTGGCGCCCGAATTTGCCGTAGATTTAATCAATCTGATTGAGCAAAATCGTATGAATAGCGTGCCATTTCGAAGACTTTTGCGAATAAAACCCCGCCCGCCTTGCCTGAGCATCTTACTTATTATGGCAAGTGCGATGGTGGGCAGGTCGATTAAAGCTATGATGAAATTGGAATGTGAAAATGCCAACTTATTTTTTTCCGACCATAGTCCCTTTACTTGCTTTGATACTAAAACATATATATATTATCAATAGTAATTACTCGGGTGGATAGACTAAAGGCTGAAGGTGGAAGTGAGTATATATCATAAAAAATACGATATCATTGTTATAGGTGCCGGCCATGCAGGATGTGAAGCTGCGCTCTCATCAGCTCGAATGGGTTGCAGTGTTCTTCTTGTTGCCATAGATCTGGATAAGATCGCGGCAATGCCCTGCAGTCCATCAATAGGCGGTATAGCCAAAGGACAGCTAGTAAAAGAAATTGATGCCCTTGGCGGCGAGATGGCAAAAATTACAGATAAAACGGCAATACAATACAGAACGCTGAATACAAAAAAGGGTCCCGCAGTCCATTCATCCAGGACTCAAAACGACAAAATTCGTTATCATATGGCCATGAAGGCTGTAATAGAAAAACAGCCGAATCTGGACCTCAAGCAGGCTATGATCGAACGTCTTGTTATAGAAAACAACAGCATCGCAGGGGTAGAAGATAATACAGGATTCGGTTATCCGGCCAGAGCAGTAGTCCTTGCTACAGGAACATTTTTAAGCGGTCTTGTCCACATAGGATTTAATTCATTTAAGTCTGGAAGGGCCGGTGAGTTTGCTTCTTATGGGTTGCCTGAACATCTTAAACAACTGGGTTTTCAGCTCGGCAGGCTAAAGACCGGCACACCTCCAAGGCTAAAAAAATCAAGTATCGATTTTTCAAAGTTCAACAAACAAGATGTTGACCACGCTCCTGCACCGATATCCTTTTTTACCAAAAAGATTACCCTGCCGCAACTTCCAAGCTATATGGGCTATACCAATAAAAAAAGCCATATGTTAATAAAAGACAACCTTAAATTTTCTCCCCTGTATAGCGGAATTATAAAAGGTATTCCCGCCAGATACTGCCCCTCATTTGAAGATAAAATCGTAAGGTTTCCCGATAAAGAAAGGCATCAGATTATTCTGGAACCGGAAGGACTCGATACAGATGAAATTTATGCCAGCGGTCTTGGGAACAGTCTTCCAATGGAAATTCAGATTCGGTTTGTCAGATCGCTTGAAGGGCTGGAAGAAGCTGAAATCATGAGACCTGCATATGCTATTGAATATGACTATATAAATCCTGTTCAGATTAAACCTACCCTTGAAACAAAATTGATTTCAGGGCTGTTTACTGCCGGCCAGATAAACGGGACTTCAGGTTATGAAGAAGCTGCTGCTCAGGGACTATGGGCAGGAATTAATGCTGCATGCAAAGTTCAGGCAAGACCGCCTTTTATCTTAGACAGGTCACAGGCATACATGGCCGTCATGGTAGATGACCTTATTACCAAAGGTACGCTGGAACCATACCGGATGTTTACATCAAGAGCGGAATACAGGCTTATGCTGCGTGAGGACAATGCAGATCTGAGGCTGATGGAAATAGGGCATTCACTCGGGCTTATTGACAATGATGCTTTTAAAGATGTTAAAGAAAGACAAAAAATGATAACCAAAGAAATAAATAGAATAAAAGGAACGATAATTAAACCGTCGGAAGAAACAAACAACTATTTACTTGGTCACGGGACAAAACCCATAACCAATGGAATATATCTTGATCAAATTCTTAAAAGATCTGAAATTGATTATCAAACCATAGAAGCACTGGCTAAAAGCCCTGACAATATAAACAAAAAGGTTGCACAACAGGTAGAAATAGAAATAAAATATGAAGGTTATATAAAAAAGCAGCTTCGGGAGATAGAAAAGTTTAAAAACTTAGAAAGAATGAAAATCCCGAAAAATTTTGACTTTACAAAGGTTCACGGTCTTTCAAATGAGCTTAAGAAAAAGCTTTCTTCCATAAGGCCGAATTCACTGGGACAGGCATCCCGCATAGAAGGTATCACCCCTTCCGCACTTTCCGTACTTATGGTTGCCATTAAAGCCTTTAGTGGAAGGCTGAAGGCTGAAGGCTGAAGCTTTCTGTCATCTCCTTCATTCTTCAGTCTTCAACCTTCAACCTATTCACCTGACTAGTTACAATGAGGGAATATTAAAATGTCCGAAACGGATTATTATAAAATACTTGGTGTAAACAAAAATGCCGGCGAAACTGAAATTAAGAAGGCATATCGAAAGCTTGCCATGAAGTACCATCCCGACCATGCCAAGGGTGATAAAGATGCTGAAGCTAAATTTAAACAAATAAGTGAAGCTTACGCTGTCTTAAGCGATAAGGAAAAACGCAAAAATTATGACGCATTCGGCTCAACTGGATTCCGTCAAAGATATTCGCAGGAAGACATCTTCAGAGGATTTGATTTTACCGATATTTTGAAAGAATTCGGATTCGGAGGAACAAATCGTTGCCCCGGCGGAAGGAGCTTTTCATTCGGTGGTGAAAGCCCGTTTGGCAATCAAGCAAGGCAGCGTCAGACAATGATCAAAGGATCAGATTTTGTATATGAATTACCTTTGACTCTTCAGGAAGTAGCAACCGGAACAAGCAAAACCGTACAATTTAAACATGCGGGACATACTGAAAAAATAACAGTCAAAATACCAAAAGGCATGGTAACGGGCAAAAAATTGCGCCTTGCCGGAAAAGGTGGGCCAGGTCCATATGGTGGACCTCCGGGAGATCTTTATATTCTTTCCAAGGTTTATGATGATCCGGCATTCACAGTTAAAGGATACGATCTTTATACAAACACAGAGATAAAAATGAGCCAGGCTATCCTTGGAACCAGCATATCTGTTCCAACAATTGCTTACAAGGAATTAAGCGTTAAAATACCTCCAGGCACTAAACACAAGACTATGATGCGTCTTTCAGGCCACGGGCTCCCTTATATGAAGGGTAAGGGGAAAGGCGATCTTTATGTCCTTGTCATAGTCAATATGCCGAAAAAGCTTACTATAAAGCAAAAAAAGTTGATTGAAAAATTGGCTGATATCGGACTGTAAAAAAGCAAATTTATTGACAAGACAACGCTTTCAATGTATTCAAATCTCAAATCGAAGTTTTTTAGCTATTAGCCTTTAGCAGTTGGCCTTTAGGTTAAAAAATCAAACAGATAACACATTCAGCTAACAGCTAATAGCTTTTTTACAAATCTTCACATCGGCAAATAATCTGAACCTATTGCCAGTATTGAAAAAAATACTTTTAGAAAAGAATATTATGGCTGACTTAATTCCCGTACTTGATAAAGATGATATTGAAAAAATGGTTGCTGATGTTGCGCAAAAAATATCAGATGACTATAAAGACAGCGAGCTTGTTCTTATTGGGGTTTTAAAAGGTGCATTTGTATTTATGGCCGATCTGATACGAAAAATCACTATTCCGGTTAAAATTGATTTTGTCGGTATTTCCAGCTATGGTTCAAATACTGTTTCATCTGGAAAAATAAATTTAACAAGGGATATTGAAATCAATATTAAAAATAAAGACGTTCTAATTATTGAGGATATAGTTGATACTGGTTTAACTTTAAAATATCTCATCGATTATCTGAAATCTTTTGATCCAAAGAGTGTCAAAATTTGCGCTCTGCTTAATAAATATGAACGCCGTGAGACAGAGATAGAGGTTGCTTACCCGTGTCATAGGATAGAAGAGGGCTTTATTGTGGGTTATGGGATTGATTATGCCGAAGATTACAGGAATCTTCCTGCAATCTATCACTTGAACCTAAATTGAGCGATTTTTTACTCGATCTGTACCAATCTCTTGCGCATCAAGGGTTTGCGAAAAGTCTCAACATATCCATTGATATGCCTACACTTTCGGCAAACCTTGCTGCATCAACATCTTGGCACATTTCTTAGCAAAAAATTGCTCAACTTGGGTTGAAACAATAACTGGTGAGAACATGTTATGATTATTAGATGTAATGAATGTGATACACGTTTCAACATAGATGAAAGCCTTCTGAAACAGACAGGTTCAAAAGTTAGATGTTCAAAATGTAAAAATGTTTTTTTAGCATACCCTTCTTCACTCTCTGAGGAACCAGACAAGTCAGGTAAAGTCGAGACAAAACTTGAAGCCGTAATTACTGATGAAGAAATACAATCGGGCATACAGTACTCGGCTGAAGAAGAATCAGCAGATATTGAGCTTGCGATGGATGAGGCTTTTGAAGAAAATACCAAAGTCGAAGAAAAGCCTGAAGAAGCCGGCCTTGAGCTTGATCTGGAGCCCGAGATTGATGAAACACAGGCTGAAACCGGAGCTGAATTAGAACTTGAATTAGCTGATAAAACAGACAGCGAAATAAGTGTAAAAGAGGAGCCGGAAGAAATTGAGCCGGAAGAAGTTGAGATAGACAAAGAGACTGAAACAAAAATTGAAGTAAGTAAACAGGAAGATATAGATCAAGATAAAACACCTGGGGAAAAAGAAGAACCTTCAAAAACATTTAATATGGGGGTCATGCCTGATGAACAAGAGGCTGAAAAAGCGATAGAACCCATTGATAAGCCGGAAAAAGGTGCATTAACTGAAAAAAGTGAGCCGCCAAAGGTTGCTGCAAATAAAAGGATAAGCATGCCTGTCCTTTTATTGTTGTTGTTTGCAACACTCTTAATTGGTGGCGCCTACGTGCTCCACAGCGTCGGAATAAATATCCCCTTTTTCAGTTCGTTAAAGCCTGAAGTTCAGGATGCCGGAAATCCTAAAATTTACCCTTCTGATATAAACAATAAATTTGTAGAAAACTCAAAGATCGGAAAACTTCTTGTAATTACGGGCAAAGCAAAAAATGGATATTCCGATGCCCGCAGTTATATAAGCATAACCGGCAAACTCTATAAAAAGGGAAAGATTCTTTTAAAAACAAAAACAGTTTACTGCGGCACGATACTGTCAGAGCTTGAGCTTCAGAATATGGATCTTGACGCTATAAACAACAGGCTTTCGAACCGCTTCGGCGATAATAAATCTAATATTAAGGTTAAAGCAGACGCAATCATACCGTTTATGGTAGTATTTGCCGATCTTCCGGAAAATCCGGATGAATTTACGATTGAAGCAGCCGGATCTTTTCCATTATAGAAGTTAGGGAACGGGGACGAAATATAGACTTTTAGATAATTAATTTCACAAGGCCGGAAGGAGGAAGGCGTATTAGTTATACGTCAACGACTGATAACGCAGTGAAATTATTTATCTGAAAGTCTATAACTCGCTTGAGAGTGGGTCTATTGATAATTCAGTGTAATTCCGCGAAAATCCGTGGTAAACTATTAAAATTTGTTTTCAACTTGACTTAATGCAGTTGAGTTGTTAGAGAAGCCGTTGTCAAAATTTCAAATTCAAAATGGCGATGTAGCTCAGTCGGTTAGAGCATACGGCTCATATCCGTAGTGTCCGGGGTTCAACTCCCTGCATCGCTACCAGCTTGGGCCTCTCTGGTAGAATTTAGAGAGGCCTTTTTTTATTGCTTGAAAATATATCATAAATTGTATTATATTAAATTTTTAATAAAAATTCACCACGGAAGGGCACGGAGTTTCACTGAAAATTGTAAACAAT
>DAOUSD010000069.1 GCA_030627405.1 Deltaproteobacteria bacterium | reverse complement strand
GACCCACGCTTTTGCCTCCGGCCTCCTTCAGAAATTGCCTCGCGACAATCCCCTTGCCATTGGCTACCCTTCGCCTCCATCAGGCTGGGTCTGGACTTTGTCCGATATTTGTGTCATAAATATCAAACATCACCATTTAGCAGCCGGGCCTTGCCCGGCACACAACAAGTCAGTGGAGAGGGACTGGGCTTAAATCGCGGCTTTTAAAAACGTTTTTCAAGTGCTGCGATTCGCGCGTTTAAATACCTTTTTCACAGAGCGCCGCCCAGCCCCTCACTTCTGCGTTGTGTGTCGTACAAATGAAATTTCGAGGTTTTAAATGAAACTTGCCGAAAGAGAAAATGACCTTTTAGAAGCACTGCTTGGAACAACAAAGTCTGCCGCTTCGCTACTTCCGGTTTTAGGTCAAATAATCGCTGGTTACGACTCTTACAAGCGCAGTTCATTTGATAGAAACGTTCTCAATTTAATTGAGAACTTATCACAAAAAGTGGATAATATCGGAGAGTTTTTTCAGAACAACTTTTTTAAAACAAAAGAAGGTGAAAAGTTCGCAAGGAAAGTAATTGATGCCGCTTTAGACACCCAGTTGGAAGATAAGCAAGAGCTTTTTATAAATGTTTTAGTAAATGCACCGTATTCTCAATCAATTTCTGAACTTGAAAAGCTCAAATTTGTTGATATGCTTCGCCATCTCTCCAGAGCGTCTTTGATGATTTTGGCAGAGATTCATACTTTATTTTTACCTCAGGTAAGGGGTCCCGGTAGGAACCCTGAGCCTACTGGTTCGTATCCTTTAGTTGCTCCTGATGATATCTCTGAAAAATTAAGCGACAAATACGATCCATATCTCATTACATCATCAATAAGTGAAATGGAAAGCCAGGGCCTATTTAGCAGAACAGGGGAGTGGCGAAAAGATCCAACGACTGGTCGGTCTATGCCAGGGGGCGGTTTTGCAACTGAAATGTGTTACACTGATTTTTCGGCAAGATTTGTGGAGTTTATTAAAGAAAGACCAGCTTCGCAAATCAAACCGTAGAAAGTAAAAATACACACAACAACACGCTGGTGTTGGACGGCTCGTACCTCGCCGCCCCCCCAGCTCAGCGTTCTGCATCAACGACCATGAATGATAATTCGAAAATCATAAAATTTCCACGCATCTCTCCTGCTCAGACTAAATCGTCAGATGACTATGATGAAGAGTTTGATGACTTTGAAGCTTGGGAACCCTATGCGGAGTTACTTGAGAAGGAAGACTATCCTGGTTTAGTCCGATACTGTGAACAGGAAGCGCTACGACGTCCCGATGATCTATATGCGCAATATTACTTGGGGGATGCTTACTTCTTGAACGGTGAATATGAGAGAGCTATTAAGTTTATGTCTGAACATCACAGAAAATATTCCTGGAATGTGGATTATCAATATGTCATCCTGGACGGCCTCTATGCCTTGGGCAAAAATGAGAATGATTTCGATTGGATCGAGAAGCCAGTTATCTTAAGAATCTCCGATGACATTGTCGATGCTTGCTACGAATTCCTTAAACCCAAAAGAAAACCGCGATCCATAAGTGAAATATATCTGGAATTTGTTCCAAAAGGCTATTTACTTTTCACGGAGGAAGATCTTCTCAATGCATTGCTGAGAGATAAGAGATTCATAATTGAGTATCCTTATGAAGATTCGCTTTATGCTAAAGTTAGGGTGGCGCGCAAGAGGAAGAAGTAATCGAAAAACTTCAACTAAATCGCTGAAATGCAGAACAACGCCATGCTCGTGTCCAGATAAATCCGAATCGTTGGAATTCCCGTTAATTGGGATGGAAAATGGGGTCAGAAAATGGGGTCAAGTCTACGGTTGACCCTTGCTCAAAATTAATAAGGGTCAAAGGCAGACTTGACCCTTCCATAGTGAGGTTATCCTGTTTTCTGTTTATCACGCCTATATGAATGATATCCTGTTAGAAATGACGTAACATGGGAGGAAATCCGTTGTTAACTATTTTAGATAATGGTAGATATCAGGAAACTATATAATCACTTGTTGGCGGCACAAACAATGGGAAAGGAACTGAGAATGCGAAGATGTGTTGACCCCTTTACGGAAGGCCGGAGCGCTTGGACACATGGCAAAATTGGCTTTTTCACTCGACGCAGAGGGTTGATAATTACCGTTGTCCTCATGCTTCTCACCATGGGGGCTCCTTGGTGGTTACCGGCGCAATTCGCAATACCTGCAACGGTCACAGCGTCCACCCGCGTAACTATCGTTATCGCGGCTTTCTTGGTGGGCGTTGCGCTTACTGGTGGCTTCGTCTATCTCAGAAAGCGCACTATTCGCTCTCTGGACATCAAAGCACTACTGCATGACTTCTCGCACTACCTCCGGGACTACCAGACAAAGGTCTTCAAGCGAACTGCGCAGCAGAAGGGCCTGTTCGACAAGGACAAAGTCGAATTGGAACGCTTTTCTGAGTACATGGGTCGAGTGTGTGAATACACAAGGGACTACTTTGCCCTAATGACCCATGATTCGACGATCAACTGTGCAATCAGGCTCGCGGTTGAGACTGACGATCCAGATAGCAAAGGCACGCGCATTGTCTATCGTACTTTGGGACGGTCATCTGGACTGAGCCTTGCGCGTGCAGAGACGTCGGAGGATATTCCTTCCAATCAAGGTATTCCCCGTTTCTTTGTTGATGACCATGACTGCAAAGGCGTTCTACGGTATAATGACCTTGAAGAAGCGGCAAAGCTCGGAGTCTTCAAGATGACGGAAAGCGAGCGGCGCTTCCCGGATGAAATAGAGACGATTCTGGTGGCACCCATGAACGGGTGGGACGGAAAACGTCGTAGCATGGTCGGCCTGCTCTATGTTACATCTCGAAACGAGAAGGTATTCCAGAGGAAGCACGTTGATTGCATGCGATTCGTGGCTGACATGGTCGCAGCCTCCGTGTGCTTCACCCTACAACGGGTCAAAGACAGTGGCTTGGCAACGGAAATCAAAAGGAGCAAATCATGACTAGACTGCACAAGATTCTCGCACTGTGTGCCGCGAAAGAAGAGAAACCGCCCTCGGTAGAGTACATTGCAAGCAGAATGACGCCGGTTGATGAAAGCAGCTTGCGACTGCCGCGAAGCTTCGCTCATACAATGCGACATATGCTTGAAAATGAAGACAGACTAACCGCCAACAAAGCCATGGACAGCGACAAGGAATAGCCGCGCACACGCGGCCATTCCTTGCGCGTCATGGAAGTCGTTGGGTCAAATAAATATAGGATTTAAAAATGTCCCGTCATTCAAATGCAGTTGGATATTTAATAGAACTTAGAGATCAGGAGAATGTTGAATGGTTTTCAAAGCTGTGTGATCTGGCAATATCCTCTGGCGGGCTACCGATTTCTGAAACTGAATTAAAAGAGATTGTAAAAATACTTTTGGGCCAAAAACAATACACTCCAACATCTGCAACTCCAATAGCTCCAACAACCACATCAACAACTCAGCCACCAAGTGCCTTTAATATTAACCATATTAGAGAACTTAACGGTTTTTTTAATTTCAAAAAATTAAGTGATGAGCTTAATGTTAACTTTGACAAACGTATCACTTTGGTTTTTGGCTGTAACGGATCCGGCAAGACGAGTTTGTGTGAAGCTATTAAAATACTTTCGAAGCCAGAAAGTCCCAGTGCACCAATAAATAATGTAAGAACGCAACTTGGGCAAAATTCCTCTTTCTGCTATCGGTTTGATAATGACCAAACACTAAATACCTGGGATTTGTCAAAAGGTTATGGCGCTTACTCTGATAGAATAAAATATTTTGACTCAACAATTGCCGTTCAAAATATTACTGGATCAGTGGAGCCGGAAAAAATTGTAAAGATTGCACCGTTTAGGCTTGAAATCTTTAACTACGCTGGAAGTTATGTCCGCAGTCTGAATGAATACATGTCTGGCCTTTTAACTGCTGAACGAGAAAAGCTGGCAACCAATATCGAACTGATTAAATCATTATTTGATGGCTTAATCTTTGAGGATGAAAAGGCTATTTCCGGTTTTAGCATATCAATTTATTCTGAATTAGACTTACTATTGTCAGGCTTTAGTGAAATCGACGAAACTGAGCGCGAGAATAATATTCAGAACATTAATTCTCTTGAATCTTTGAAAAAAGCACGGAGTCCAGAAGGTCTAAAACTTCAAAAAGTCGAATTAAAACTTCTTCTTGAATGCGGTCATTTATTAAAAAAAGCCTTAAAACTCATAAGTGCGGTATCGCTTGATGAGGCTGTGCAATTAGCTAAAGAATTAGATTCAAAAAGGACTGTGCAACAAGAACTTGCAACAAAGATCACCCCCGCTGGAATTGATCCAGTGCATTTCGAGCTATTCATTAAAGCTTCTGAAAAGGTATTTAAATTTCAAACAATTGAAACTGAGTTATGCCCATTTTGTAGGCGGGAATTTGATGAAACTTCTCTGGATTTGATAAAATCTTATCACGAATTTTTATTAGACAAAGTTGGTAATGAAATTCGCCAAATCGAAATCAATTTAAAAAGAAGTTTTTCAAAACTTAAGAAAATAAAAAAATATTCTCTACCCACAATTTCTGAAACTATTCCTTTGGGTCAAAATATTCTAAAAGACTCGGAGGCGTGTATTAAAAATAATCAAGATCTGATCCCCGAAGAAATTGGGAATCTTAAAAAGGCGAGTTGTGAAGGGTTTGGTAACACAACTCATCTGAAAACCAATATTAGCCTTATTGCTGCTGGTGTTCTGCAGAGGTATCGATCGATTAAATTATCTTCTGTTTCTGAAGAAGAGTTCGAGAAGAGTTGTGAAAAGTATGAAGAAAAAATAGCTTTTTATAATTATAGAAAATGCGTTGGTGATAATTTTAAAAAACTTAAAGATGCGTTGGCTACATGTAAGTTTTGCAACACTTTAGAAGAAATTATTCGACTTTCTAATTTTCCATCTTTATTAAGAAAGGTAACAAATAAAGGAAAAGAATCATATAAGGACTTGGTTGTGTCGGAGTTCGAAAGAGCCGTTGATAAAGAATATGAACGAATGACCGGAATGAAGATGTCAGATTTCGGAATAGTGTTAAAAAGTACAGGAACTGAACAGTCTGTCATCGTTGATACAAAAATCGGAGATGAACCAATCAATCGCGTGTTTAGTGAAGGTGAACAAAAAATTCATGCTTTATCTTTATTTTTTAGTGAAGCGGCTGTTAGCAACCATCAAATAGTAGTGTTCGATGATCCTGTAACAAGTTTTGATTATAATTATTCTTCTAAATATGCCGAAAGATTAAGAGATTACATTATAGATAATCCTGATATACAAGTCATTGTGTTAACACATAACTGGGATTTTTTCGTACATATGCAAATCGTACTCAATCAGTCCATGCTAAATAACCATACTTCGATTAAAGTATTGGAACATTGCTGTATTGCAGAGGAATATTCAGAAAAAATAGATGACCTAAAAGATTGTATATTACCAATTCTTTCATCACGAGGTGAGCCGTCAAGAGATAATAAAGATAGATTGGCTGGATATTTAAGGCGATTAATTGAGGCTGTTGTTAATAAGTATGTTTTTAATGGCCAGAGGCACCAATTTAAACAGAAAACTATTTCAGTATCAACTTTCAATAACTTTACAAAAGTTGTTTCACTCAATCAGGCCGAAGCGACAGCCCTTAGGGATCATTATAGAAATTTAAGCGTTCCAGGGCATGAAGATCCAAGAAATTATTATTCGATGAAACCCAAAGCTATATATAGCAGGATCTATTCAGATATATGCGATATTAAGGACGCTTTAATATCCCGACGGCCATGAGTGATTAATTCACGATCTAAGACCCAACCATGGCATGCACTCTGATCCCAAAAGCCTAGCGGCTTTTGGTCCAGGTGATGCCTGAGCGTTCGGCTGGACATTAAGCTAAGAAAAACCTGTAAGAAAAATACTTTTATTTTTGAAATATAAGTCGGATCAGTAAGATAAAAATTCTGAAACAGATGCATATTTCAAGTGGACAGGTCAATATTTAGGAGTCGACTATATTTTGAACCTTTTTCAATTTCCTACGGCACTTGTTAGCGAGATGCTTACTGCTAAAGAACGGAATAAATTGTCTCCAAAGTTCAAAACAGTTCGAGAATTGCTAATCTCAGAAGGTCCAACGAAGGTATGGCAAAAAAAGAATCCAACTAATAAACGTATCTTTATTGTTCGTCATGCTGTTACCGGGGCGGCATTAGCTGGTGCCAGTGATATATCACGTGGATTTTCACCTATTTTCGGTTTGGGAACAAAGCAAGCTGAACAGGTACGTGACTACCTATTGGAGTTAAATATTGCTATAGACGAATATGGCAGTAGTGATTTGGAGTAAAATGGGGTCAAGTCTATGGTTGACCCTTGCTCAAATTAATAAGGGTCAAAGGCAGACTTGACCCCTTTTATTCTTTTATTCGACCCCTTTTATTCCGGCTGCTACCGGAAGCTCGGTAAATGCGCCATGCCAGGCGCACGTTAGCACAATAATTTCAATATATTGCTAAAGATCAACATTTCACCCAATGGGTGAAAATCGAATCGATGGTAACCATCTGAAATAATAAGAGCTAATTGCTAATCGCTTATCTTAGGTTAAACTTACATATAATCAAATTATAAAATATATAAAAATAACAGCATCCTTCATTTTCCAGTTTACACTTTTTAGAGGTTGGTTCTTGCCTGGTTCCCATACTACAGCATGGGAACCCATATGGTATGCATTAGTATGCCTTAAAAAAAACGATGTTCATTTACTTCCAGAATTTCGGAGACTGATAACGCAGCAAAACCTGCCCGGACAGGTGACTCAATTATTGTCCAAGAATGAAATTATGGCAGAGTTTTGGATTCATAGGAAAATTTCCATACTATGCCTCTAAGTCAAGTTTTCTTGAAGCCTTGTAGAGCGCAAGCCCATTGCCGTTTCCGACATAATGGACATCTCGATTTACACTGATCCGCGCGGGCTGTAAATAGTCATATAAACAACTCCAGCATTCACGATGGTCTGCCTGTGAGTTACACATGAAAATTTCAACTATTGCGTACTGGTATTCAGGATATGTAGAAACTAGAATGTGTGATTCAGCCAGAAATATTACCGCAGTTATTCCTCTGCCAGGATACGATACGGAACCATTCCCAAGAACCGTTGCACCCACATGCTTTGCTGCTTGCTCAGCTATCTGAACTATGCGAT
>DAOUSD010000295.1 GCA_030627405.1 Deltaproteobacteria bacterium | reverse complement strand
TTAGGAATTAGCCGTTAGCTTTTATGAAATATGCATTTGTATAATTATTTATTAATCACCCATCGGGTGAAATGTTATTATTTAATAACATCTTGATATAGTTTGACTAATAGCTAAAAGCTAATGGCTAATCGCTCACTTTAGGTTTAAGTTCTCTAAAATCTCTCATTTCCATCCCTTTTCAATGCTAACGGCTAAACGCTAATGGCTAACCGCACAGGTTGAAATTTTTCTACCCAATATTTACCTGCTATACAATAAGCGGATGCTGTTTCAAGAAATTTTATAAGTTCCGGCAGAGATATTCTGCTATTAAATTCGCCAAGATGAGGGCCGGTAAGAATAGAGATGTCTTTTTCACCTTTTTTTAGTTTTTCTATATTTTTTTCGGAATATCCTTTATCTAAAAGGAATCCTTTGAATTCTCTATCCGTCATTTCTGTTTGATCCGCTGCCCTCAGAATTTCTTCCATATGACGGTCAACGCCCATTTCTTCAATCATGCGTTGGGCCAATTCATCGAAGTCACAAGGCGCATGTCCATTAAAGTTGCTGCCGACAAAGCCGTCAAAGTATTTATGAAAAACGCCCTCGATAAGCTCCTTAAACAATGACTTATCAAAGAGCTGCCTGGCATCCACAGGCTTGCCCTGCTCGTCCAGTCCTAATCTTTCAGCCTCATGGTTGCGGAAGTAACTGCCGATTACAAGCAGAATGCTCAATATATGGCTGCCAATATACTCATAGAGTTTTTGGCTTTTACTCTCAAGTGTTATAAGATGTTCAAAATCTCTTATGCCTGTCGGCCCAAAATTTGGATAGCGGCATGAATAAAGCCAGGCGTCAAGCCTTCCGCCCTTGGGCCATTCATAGAATCCTTGATCTTGTCTTCTATTGCGTTGCACCTGGTTGTGAAATAGAGGGATAGGGGCGGAATGAACTATTCCCATGGAAGTCAATTTTCCAAGCAGCCATGCATTATTGAGTATGATTTTTTTGAATTTCTTTTTGTCGAGCAGTTTTTCTTTTCTATGGGTATTCGGATAGGTGAAATAATCATTATGAGCGATAAAGCATATTGCATAACTGTTCTCGTGATTAAATGCCGCATTTTGCTGCCTTATAGCATGCGTATTTTTTAATCTAAATAAATAGCTTCCATTTATTTTTAATGGAAAAGGAATTCGAAATTCAACAGAAAAGGGATTCCCATTTGAAGACAGATATTTCATCCAGCAAGCTTCTCTGTTTAAGGATTCAATGGAATTTTTTGAGAGAGCTAATTTGAGCACTAATAGTTTCCGGTTGCCATCAATTGCGGAAACCAGACTTATTCCTATCATTACAGGAGCATGCCTTAGATTAAAGCTGTTTTGTATTAATAGTTCTTCCCATTTTATTGCCGGTATCACTTTCGTTCTTTCTTCATCTATTTCCGGGCCTTTTATGCAAAGAGGAAGTGAGCCCATGGCTTCAGCCGCCGCCCTGTGAGTTGCATCCATTCCTGTGTTTAAAATATTTTTTAGAGCAGATATAGCGGGTAGAGAGAGACAACCGTCAGTATTGTTAACTATTATTGAAGCCAGAGCATCAGCGGCAGCTCTGTATAAAAAAATGGATTGTGTCTGTTTAAGGTGTTTTATGTCATTGAGAATTTTTTCAAGAGTAGAAACTGTTTCAAGCCTCACGTTATCAGGATGTGACTGTGCAAATGAATTCAGTTCACTAACAGTCATAAATGTAGTACAAAAATCCGAGTTGCTATTATTAAGAGTATTTTCTAACCGAATTCTCTCTTTTTCCAAATTCCATGCACACATGTTATCCTCAAAAAATTAGCAGCCAATTACTCGGGACGGGAGTATAGCCGGACTTTTGTTCCTCTGCACCTGAAAACGACCGATTCTACAGTTCAAGGAGCCATCTTATTAAATTCTTTTTAGATACTTTTGTGTTTTTGTAGTCGATTTCTTCTTCACTTTCATCAAGTGTCAAAAGTATATTCTTTCCATACTGAAGATGGGTATTTTGTAATTGAAAAGAGGACAGCTCCCGATCATAATTATCTTTGTGGAGAGTTTGCGTAACCTGGTATTTTTCGAATTTTCCATCCACAGTTTGCGTGATAAAATCTATTTCCTTTCCTGATGAGAGCGCCCCAAAATACGTATGCTTTCGATCCTTTTTAAGTTTGAGAAATACGATGTTTTCAAGCTGTCCTGAATAATTACTTGTAGTTCCAGGGCACAGATTGACCAGACCTGTATCCACAGCATAATACTTTCGTGTGGTCCCAAATAATTTTCCAAGCTTCCAATCGAATTTGTTTGTTTCATAAATGGCAAAAGTAGTAAGCATATATTGCACATATTTTATAAGCGTTTCTTTCTTTATATTGATGCCAAGCTGTTTAAGATAGTTTGATATTCTACTGAACGAAACAATATTTCCTATTGCGGAAAAAAGATAAAAAAGTGTTTTTTCCACTGCGGTTGTATGTTTTATACTAAATCGTTTAATTATATCGTCCAGTATGACCTTGCTGATAACCCCTTCGATATAAGAAAAACAGGCAGTTTCACTGTTGATGGACAGAACTTCAGGAAGACCGCCGAATTTCACGTATTGGCTGAAGTGATTATGAATTGTTTCCTGATTTCTGAAAAGATCCGTGGTGTTGGCTACTTTAATGCCTCTGTATCTCAAGTATTCTTTAAAATCAAAGGGAAGAATGGAAAGCTCTATGAATCGTCCTGCAAGATTGCTCCCTATCTCTGCTGAAAGAAGGCGGGAATTGGAGCCGGTCAGAATAATTTCAACATCGCGATCTGTTTCATATATCGTCCGTATAAAACGATCCCAGTTATTGACATTTTGAATTTCGTCAAATATCAATAATTTTTTCTTTTCATCCGCTATTTCAGTTCGAAATGTTCTGTAAAAAACATCAAGTCTCTCAGGCGTATTAATCCCGGCAAGACGAAAATCCTCAAAATTGAGATAAAGAATATTTGAAACAGAAAACATGTTGTTTTCTATCAACCTCCGGGCAGCGAGCTCTGCCCTTTACCCGTAAATATAACGCTTGCGTTCCTTGATATGGTGATTATTTATTTTTCAATAGTTTTAATTTGTTTTCTTTTGCAACTTTTTTACCGCGGGTTGCGGATTGGCTTGCTGTAGGTTGAGATATTTTTTAAGCGTTTTGACAATTG
>DAOUSD010000048.1 GCA_030627405.1 Deltaproteobacteria bacterium | reverse complement strand
TAAAGGGAATCGTATGTTAACTTACATGTCTGTTAAACAACCCCTTCCCCTGGCTGTGCTGCTTTACTTTCCTGAAACAGCTCTTCTTGATAATATCAAAACAAATATTTCGCCGGAAAGCGAAATAATCAGCTCAATAACAGCTTCCGAACTAACTGAAGAAGGTCATAAATCCAGGATCGAAATATTATTAAAAAAAGATGTGCCATATAACGCAGCTAATGAAGGAACCGATCTTAAAATATCATTTTCCAGACCATCTAAAACTTTATCCTCCCCAATTTTGTCTTCATCAACCTTATCTTCCTCCGGGCCGGTAGAAAAACCAGCAGAAAAAAAGGAAGAAAAAGCCAAAAAGCCCGCGTGGGTTAATCGTATTGATTTTTCCAGTGAAGAAGCCGGAAAATCAACCATCATTATTGGAACAACTCGACCTGTTGAATACAGAATAAAAAAAGCTTCACCTCAGTTGTTACAACTAAAACTGCTGAATACCAGACTGCCGGATTACCGTAAATTTCCGCTGATTACTACCCGTTTTGAAAGCGCAGTAGATAGAATTGTCCCTGTTCAGACACCTGCCATGAAAAATACTTCCATGCTCACAATTGAGCTGCGGGAGTCCGTGCCTTATTTTATTGAACAAAATAAGGACCAGTTATTGGTACATTTCGAAGCATCAACAATAGCGCCCAAGCCATTAGAAGATGCTAAACTTCCTGCATGGAAGGAAGTTATGGCTCAAACAGCAGTCAAACCGACGCCAAGGGAAGTACAAAAGCAAGTAAAAGAGATAGTTAAAGTGCCCGGCCAGGTATCCGCTGCTTTCGCTCTAACGGGGGGCGTTGTTACCGAGGTGGATGACTCTGCCGTGGAATATGATCTTGATACACAAAAAAGGACTGATGCTTACACAGGTGAAAAAACAGGGCTTGATATTTATCGCTTATATAAAACTAAAAAACTATATACCGGCGAAAAGATCGCACTGGATTTCTACGAAACAGATATTAAGAGTGTTTTTCGTATCCTGAGGGAAGTAAGCGGTAAAAACTTTGCCATCGACGACAATGTAACCGGCAAGGTTACTCTGACTTTAGATCAACCTGTGCCTTGGGACCAGGTACTCGATCTGGTGCTGAAAATGAATAAGCTTGGGAAAATATACGAGGGTGGAATCATTCGTATCGCTACGCTTGCAACGCTTAAAGCCGAAGAAGAGCAACTAAAGAAAAAATTAAAGGCAAAACAGGATGCGGTCAGGCAAGAAGATCATATTACCATGTTTTTCCCTATTAACTATGCTAAAGCAAAGGACATAAATGATACCCATATAATAAAAAATGAGCAATCAATAGGAATATTAACGCAGGGAAAGGACATAGACCAGCGTGGAAAATCCACGGTTGATGAACGCCTTAATACAATTGTAATTACGGATGTGCCTTTGGTTATTAAACAAGCCCGGGAAATCATTCAAAAACTGGACAAGGTAACACCCCAGATAATTATCGAGGCAAGGATAGTGGAAGCAACCACTAATTTTTCAAGGGAAATTGGAACCCAGTGGGGAGCAGAAGGCGGCTATGATTCAGCAGGGAGCGACCAGGTTTATAGTAATGGAAACATGGCAATGAATGTTCCTGACTCTCTGCTTACATCAAGCATTGGGAGCATTGGCTTTAATTTTACAAAGATAGGCGGCACCCCATTTTTACTGAACGCCAAGCTGATGGCACTGGAATCCAGGGGAGATCTTAAGATAATTTCTTCTCCAAAGATTTTAACCCTTGACAACGAAAAAGCTACAATCAGTCAGGGAATAAAATATCCATATACTGTGACAAACGCAGAGACTGGAATTCCTCAAACAAAGTATGAAAACGTTGAACTTTTGCTCGAAGTTACACCACATGCAACGCCGGACAACCGCATTTCAATGGAAATACATATCAAAAAATATGATATCGGGACTTTATATGAAGCAGGGCGATCGTTTGACACCAAGGAAGCCAACACAAAACTTTTAGTTGACGATGGAAACACAATTGTAATTGGAGGCATTATTAAAACAACAAAAAGCTCCGGAGAAGCAGGCCTCCCCTGGTTATCGAAAATTCCCCTGCTTGGCTGGCTTTTCAAATCAACAGAGAAACAAGAGAAGAAAGAAGAGCTGCTGATATTTATTACACCTCAGATAGTTCAGCTTGAGCAGCGTGATATGATTAGGTGAACGGATTAAAAGATGAACATCGAACGTATTAAAAGATGAACATCGAACATCGAACGTCCAACATCGAACGTCGAATAATGATGTCGGTCCGCTCTTCAAATTATGAGACCTTTGAAAAATGTTCAAGTTCAAGGAGCGCGAAAATTTTAAATGGGATGAAAGAATAAGAGAGAAAATTATGTCGGTCGAACTCAAACCACGAGTTACTCCTGAAGAGTACCTGGCTTTTGAACGAAAGGCCGAGCGTAAAAGCGAATACTTTAATGGAGAAATATTTGCGATGGCGGGAGCGAGTCCGGAACATGTTCTCATTGTGACGAATGTTGTATCTGAACTTCGTGGTCAACTGAAAACCCGTCCCCGCACCGTCTATTCGACAGACCTGCGCTTGAAGGTCAGCGCTACAGGGCTGTTATATACTTATCCTGATGTCATTGTAGTATGTGGCGAGCCTCAGTTTGATGACGATCACAAAGACACACTGCTCAATCCCACGCTGATTGTTGAGGTACTATCGGGGTCAACCAAAGACTACGACCGCGGCGGAAAATTTGAGCAGTACCGCATGATAGAATCTTTTGTCGAGTATGTGTTAATCGCGCAAGACAAGCGCCACGTGGAGCATTACCTCCGGCAGGCCGGCAACCGCTGGTTGCTTTCAGAGACAAATCGCAGGGAAGACACAATTGAACTGACTTCCATTGCCTGCAATCTGATGCTTACCGAGGTCTATGACAAGGTTGAGCTACCAACTTAAAGCGAGGAACCTTGTAAATTCAAGGAGATATGGCCTGATGGATGAGTCATCTAATTAACGAATCATCGATGCTGGATTGGAATTACCATTTTACTTTGAGTTTTGAGCTAATTTAAGGGGTCATTATGAAATTCAAATGTACCAATATTGCTATTTTGATACTTTTTATAGCTTTTTTTTCTTTTCAGATAACAGGCTGCGGGTCATCAGGAGACGACGAAGACTCGACGACACCTGACCCAAACGGCGACACTACCGTTGTGTTGGACAAAATCTCATTAGCAACATCCCAGGTCAGCGTCAAATCTGACAATTTGGATTTTGCCACCATTACCGCCACGGTTTTAGATACGAATAAGGCTGTTGTGGAGGGAGCCACGGTATCTTTTTCCGCTAATGAGGGACAGATCAGTGACGCATCGGTGGATACCGATGAGAATGGGAAGGCAGAAATTACGTTTTCATCCGGAACCGACAAGACCAACCGGACTGCCACGATAACCGCCCGGGTCTCGGGACTTTCCCCCGTACAAATACCGATACAGATTACAGGGAGTACAATTTTACTTTCTACAGACAGTACGAACATTGCAGTTGATGAATCGCCGGCCACTCTAACGATTTTGGTGCAAGATGCCAACGGTTTCGGCGTCGAGTCCCTGGTCACCCTGAGTGCGGAGCCGGCAGGTGTAGTTACTTTGTCCCAGTACACAGGTAATACGGATACTAGCGGTAATCTGGAAGTGGGCATAACAGGCGTCGCGGCGGGGAGTGTGACCGTAACCGTACAAGCACTGGGGGTAACGGATACGCAGGATTACACAGTGGGTACTTCTGACGAGGTGTTTTGCATTACCAGTCCGGTAGATGATCCTTATAGCCTGTCTACCAATATTGATCTCACGATCACGGTAAATGCCCCGACTCAAGAATATGTGCAATTTGCAACGACGCTTGGCACGTGGGATTGGGGAGATGATCTCGTGCTCACCAAAGCCGTATCGGGCGGATCGGCTGAAGCCGTTCTAACTTCGAGCGAAGCAGGCACTGCCAACGTGCAGGTATTCGATGCGGATGATCCTTTAGTTACAGACTCGTTGACGGTCATTTTCTCGGCGCCAATTTTCGAGGCTTCTCAAATTGCGCTTCAAGCCAGCGCCATGGTAATGCCGCCAAGTACAGAGGATGTCACCAACTCGGTGACTTTGACTGCAACCGTGAAAAACGCGACCGATCAGGTTGTGAGTAACGCTGCTGTGGCGTTTTCCATTGAAAACCCTACAGGCGGAGGTGAATCCATCTTCCCAGTCGTCGCATATACAAATGACTACGGGGTTACAAATTCAACATTTACCTCCGGCTCGTTAAGTACGGATAACGAGGGTGTCACTGTCAAAGTTACAGTTGTCGGCACGTTCATCACGGATACCGTCAACATCGTCATCGGCGGCACCGCCGGATCGGTAGTGATCGGACGAAGCACGGTGATTGAATCGATCAATAATGATACAGCTTATAAATTGCCCATGTCTGTCCTTGTGGCCGATTCAAATGGCAATCCCGTTGCCAGCGCTACAGTCTCCCTTGGCGCATGGCCTCTCCAGTACTCGACGGGTTATTGGACAGTAAGCCCCTGTGTGCCGATTATCACCGGCACTTACGTTAACGAGGACTTAAATAGAAATCTGATTCTGGATACAGGTGAAGACACCAACGGGGATGGCCAGCTAACGCCCCTCAGCTCTGCTGCGGGGAGCCTGCCTGCGACCGTTATCACCGATGAAAACGGTGTGGCCAATTTCGATCTGGTTTATCTGAAGCAATATGCGGTATGGATTGAGGAAGAAATCAGGGCGAGTACCCTGGTTCTGGGAACAGAGACCACATCCATTTTGGAATTCAGATTGCCTTACCTGGAGGATGACTCGTGTAACTTGCCGGACTCTCCTTATGGCTCAGGAATACCACGGATTTTCACCATAACGGCCAGTTCAATCGGGTTTGGGTGGATCGACCCCTCAGGGGAAGTGGAAGTAAACTACGGTGACGATCAAGTATTCGTAATAACACCAGATACAGGCTATGTGCCATCGGTGCTGGTAGATGGTTGGCCAGTGTCAGACTTGACGCAGGCGGGGGATTCATATTATTACAAATTCGAGAATGTAACAAAAGATCACACAATCCAGGTGATCTTTGAGGAGGGTGAGCCTGATGATATTTTCACCATAACGGCCAGTTCAATCGGGTCTGGGTGGATCGACCCCTCAGGGGAAGTGGAAGTAAACTACGGTGAGGATCAGGCATTCATAATAACAGCTTATTCAGGCTATAAGTCATCAGTGTGGGTAGATGGTGAATTAGTGGGGGAGGACTTAAATTCCTACCTATTTGAGAATGTAACAAAAGATCACACAATCCAGGTGATCTTTGTTGAGGATGAGCCATCAGAGTAAAGGCTACGCGGGTGATCGTGCAAGCATCAATTCATCAAGGAGGCATCTGTCCCTACTAATCCACGATGAACCGAATTGGTTTGACAATATTTCACTGTAACCAGATTTTGTCATGACAATATCCGGTTACAACCTGATATTGTCATGCATAATCATCCAGCAAAGAGTTTGATTAAATTTCAAAAAATTCTCAATATCCCGGCAGTTCAGCTTGTCAATAAAAGCGGTATCTGCAAACTTGTTTCCAATAACAATTTAAAAACAATGATAATCAGCGCAGATCACTGGCTATCATTGCTGCCGTAATGGAATTTGGGACACGAATCGCAAGATGTCTACTTCCGGCTGCGGCCGAATCTACTTTACAGGCTGTCGTGCCCGAGAAGAAAGTCAACAAGGTTTATCCTTTGTATTCCCTGTACATCATTTCCAAAAACAGTATCCATACTTAGCACATACTTGGGATAGTTGTCATTTATGCGCAATAAAACGGAAAATTCCCTTTCTATGGTTTCCGGTGTCGCCAGCAGATACGCAACCTGTATGTGTAAATCTTCCGATTCTTTTTTTCCGCGATAAAATCGATTTCCTGATTGCCTAACTGACCGATAAAAACCTTGTAGCCCCTTCGCTTTAATTCCAGGAAAACCAGATTTTCAAGCAGACCGGAAATATCCCCTTCTCGAAAGCCCAAAATTGCATGACGTATGCCGATGTCGCCAAGGTAATATTTTTCGTGCAGTTCAAGCAGCCGCTTCCCCTTGATATCGTACCGGAAAACCTTATGAACCGCGAAGGTTGACAGCAGATAGGCAATGTAGTTCTGGACGGTTTCCACACCGATGCTCATTCTTTGAGACCTGATATAGTCAGCGACCTTCTTGGCGGAAAATATGTTCCCGATATTATCAAACAAATCAACCAAAATCAAGCTCCATGCTCCATGCTCCACGCTCCAGCGCGGATCGCTCGCTATTATTGCTGCTGTTTTGAGTAAATTTAGTCTGTTTATCTTATCTTTTCCAACTCTTTTTGGGCATCAACCGCAAAAGCACTGTCTGGTGCAAGTTCGACTACCTTATTATAAGCGCTAATTGCCTTTTTATATTCATGCGACAAACTGTACGCCCCTGCGAGATAAAAATATGATTCAGCAGAAAGCGGATAATTTTTTACTGCTTTTTCAAGCATTGCCACAGCATCTGCCGCCCTTCCCATTGCTATATAGTTTTGGCCAAGACCTCGCAGGGCTATAATAAAATTTGGTTCCGGATCAAGGGCCTTGCGATAATATTTTTCTGCAAGCTCGTATTCCTGCTTATTGTAATATGCCCACCCCAGGTTTGTAAGAGGATAGTGGGGTGTGGCATATAAGACATCATCAACAATTCCCTTAAAACAGACAATTGCCGAATCCCAATCTTTTTTGGCCATATATGCGGTTCCCAGACTATTTATAGCCGGCGTATAATCCGGCTTTATTTTAATTGCTTTCTTAAAGTGTTTTATAGCAAGGTCCGGACGATCCTTGGCCATATATGCAAAACCAAGATCATTTTGAAGATAGGGATCTTTGGAGTATATTTTTTCTGCTTTTAGAAGTTCCCGCAGTGCTGAAGAAAAATCCCTTTGCTGCATGTATGCTTCACCAAGGTTTCTTGACGCTTCTGCCTGTTTTTTCCGCAGTTCAATGTTCGCAGCACAAGAAACTATACAAAAAATTAAAAACAAGCTTAAACCCAAAACAAGACGATTTGTTTTCATGCTTTTCTACTCCAAAATAAGTTTTGATGGCTGAACTATTACGATTTTTAAATCTCTGTCCCTTAAAAATTGAATCAGGTCCTTATGTAAGGCAACTGTCGATATAAGTATCTTGCGGCTATCAACATCTGCAACCAGAAATCCCGGTATGGTTAATGAAGTATTATATTTTTCAGGCCGTTTCGCAACAAAGAATATTGGATCGATTGTGTAATCAAGCCCAATGCCTTTAAAAAGTTTTTCTATAATAGTATTTATATTATCCTCTGTATCTATCCGGACAACCTCCATGCCTGCCCTTTTAATGGCGCTTGCCGCCTCGCCATAAATATTTCCGAAGTCAACGATAATCAGTCGAGCATCATCTTTTAACGATATGAGGTTTGATAATGCTTGAACCTGAATGCCTTCGTATGGAAATGTAATGTTGACATTCTGCTCATATCTGTAACCCATTGCTTTAAACAAATCATTTACAATGTCTTTTATTTCCAGTGTGTTGATAAAGGTTATATTTTTATCGGATTGCCGGTACTTAACATCTTCTTTTTTAGATTTTTTTGTATTTTTTCCATCTTTGATTATATCTTTAACAATTATGCCCTGGGATTCAAGATATCGGCAAATTGAATCCGGTATGCGTTCATCCTGATTTTTAATAAAATTCATACAAACAGAATGAGCTTTATCTTCATCGCCAGATTGCTTCTCAATTATCCATCTTGTAGTAATATTTACTTCCATACCCTGATCTGAAAAGGAAAGCTTATTTTTTATACTATCTTTGAATGTTGAATTAATAACCGAATCAAACAGTTGGTCTAAAGATGCTTCCTGAGAAATTGTAATAATTATTAAATTCTTCCAAAACGACTTTAGCGCATTCAAAGCATATTCTTGTATATAATCTTCGTGAAGCATTATTCTGCTTTGATTTTTAAGCTCTATAACAGGAAACCTGGAAAGATCTAAGCCGAAGTCCTCTTCTCCCTGCAATGGAAAGTAGTAAGTGCCTTTATTCAGGAGCCTTGCATCCAGGACATGAGCCAGTTGCTCAAGGGGCGACAGCGCAATATCTTCTTTTGTTGTTAAAACTGTAACTGCCGCTGTATCTCTTGTGCGGGAAGCAACTGTACCGTCCAGCACAATTTCCTCTACAATATTGCCGGAAGCATCAAAAAGGGATTTATACCAGAGCTGGTTTCTAATGGATGGATTGGGAATATATATTTTTTG
>DAOUSD010000115.1 GCA_030627405.1 Deltaproteobacteria bacterium | reverse complement strand
AGGATTTGCAAAAACCGCAGGCATACCCGTGGATATGTCGAGGAATTTTGCGAAGCCTTTATGCGCAAGAGATCGGTGCAGATCGAGTAAAAAACCGCTCAATTTAGGTAATACCAAGCTTTGCAGCATAACGAACCAGTTCCATTGTGCTGTGAATGTCAAGCTTATTCATTATGTTCGATCTGTGGTTTTCAACAGTTTTAGGACTTATGAAAAGTTGATCGGCGATATCTTTAGTAGAAAGCCCTTCGGCCAGCAAACGCGTAATCTGTTGCTCACGAGGAGTGAGGGTTTTATATCCGGTATCCGTTATTTTTGCTTCTTTTTCACCTGATTCCATAAGGTTTTTAACCACCTTATGAGAAAGAGAGGTATCCAGGAAATAATCGCCTTTTGATATAGATTTAAGACACTCGACAAGCCTTTCTGCGGCTGATTCTTTAACAACATATCCGCAAGCTCCGGCTTGAAATGCTTTGGTTATATAATCTATTTTGGAATGCATGCTAAGTATCATGATGCGTGTCTCAGGCAACATGCCTCGTATCCTGCGAGTAACATCAATACCGCTTTGATCAGGTAAAGACAGATCCATTATAACTAAATCAGGCCTGAGTTTTTTGGCCTTCTTTATTCCCTGTTTTCCGTTTTCCGCTTCTCCAACCACTTCGAATCCGGCATGGCGCCCTATAAGAGACTTAATGCCTTCCCTGAAAAGGGGATGATCATCAACTATCAAGACGCTTTTCTTTTCAGTCACTGTTTGTTTCCATAGGAATTTCAATTAAAATTTTTGTGCCCTGGTTTAGACGGGATTCGATTTTCATTTTACCAGCAAGAAAGGATACTCTTTCTTCCATACTCAGGAGTCCCATATGTTTTTCATTAATTGCCGAATCCGAATATTTTTGTATATTAAACCCCTTGCCCTTATCTTCTATACGAAGAATAATATTTGGAAAAGATGCAATCAGTCTGATGGCGGCATGGGTTGCATCAGCATGTTTCTTTATATTGTTCAGACCTTCCTGTATCAGGCGGTAAATGGCAATCTTTGTATCAAAATCCAGTTTTAACTCATCTATTCCGACCGAGAAAAAGTCAACTTTAATATTATTTTTTGCAGAAAAATCTTCACAATATTGGAGCACTGTCCGCACCAGCCCCAACTTGTCTAAACCTGCCGGACGCAGGAAATAAGCCATTTCACGTACATCCATTATGGTTTTATGTGCCATATCTGAGAGTTTGGAAACCTTTTGTTTTATTTTAACGGAAGTCTCCGGATGATTATCAATAAGGGTATCAATTCCGATTTTAAGCGTGGAAAGGTCTTGTGCCAGATGATCGTGCAGGTCGCAGGATAGTCTTCGCCGTTCGATTTCTTGTGTTCTCATAAGTTGTCGCGAAAGAACACGGAACCGTGTTTCAGATTTTCGTAAGGATTCCTTAAGCCTCCATTCACGCAGAACCCGTTCGATCACACTTGGAAGCAGGACAAAAAAATCAGCAGACTTTACTATATAATCCCATGCTCCAAGTTTCATAGAGTATGCGGCAATGGTTTCGTCTCCCTGACCAGTGATCATGATGACCGGGATCTGGTTGTTTTTGAGCTTTAGAGCCTTTAAAAATTCTATTCCGTTTATTCCGGGCAAGAGGTAATCAGTGATAATGATGTCTGGACTTATCTCATCCAGTTTTTCCAGGCAGGTATTTGCATCCTTGAAATGGCTCACTGAAGCATGTGGAAAATTTTTGGCAATGGCTCTTTCCATGAGTTTGAAATGAGCTTCTTCGTCTTCAACGAGTAATATGTTTAAAGGGTTATGATCCATCTTTAAGACTCATTGTCTTTAACTAAATTGAAAAAAGAATGTGCTTCCCTTGCCTGGTTCTGACTTCAACCAGATTTTGCCTCCATTGAGCTCAATAATCCGTTTTACGATTGCCAACCCGATGCCTGTTCCTTCTCCGTGCTTTTTTGCTGCCGGTAATCTTTGGAATACCTGAAAAATCTTGTCAAAATACCTTTCTTCAATACCGATGCCGTTATCTCGGACGAAAAATACATCTTGGCTATTCTGTTTTTGAGTCCCCACTTCAATGCGTGGTGTTTGATTATCTTGTCCAATATATTTGACGGCATTGGATAAAAGGTTTTCCATGACCTGAACATATCGCTTTTTATTACCAAAGACAACAGGGAGATCTTTTTGAATTTGTACTTCAATACCTTTTTCTTGTAATCGCGGCTTAAGTATATTCAAAGCTTCTTCAACAATAACAGCAAACAGCAGATCTTCTTTTTTTTCAGTTACACGTCCAATGCGGGACAGTTCGAGCAGGTCGTTGATTAAATCTTCCATCTTTTGGGATGCATCGCTCATGTAATTTAGATAAGTTTTTGCATCTTCTGAAAGTCTGTCACCAAAATCTTCCTTTAAGGCTCCAATAAAGCCTTCGATGGTCACAATCGGGGTCTTTAAATCATGCGATACTGTGTAAACAAAGGTTTCGAGTTCTGTATTTTTATCTGATAGTTCGGATAACAAAGCTTCCAGCTTCTTTTTATTTATAAGCAACTCATCTTCAGCGCTTTTCCTTTCCCTGACTTCATGAATGGCACGGTCCCTTGTTTTCTTATATAACTCCATGCGGTGAAGTAGAAAAAACAGGAGGAGGGCAAGAACACTCGATATGGTTATGCCAAAAATCAAAAAGGAAAATTTAGAAAAAAATGTTTGTGTGTAAATCTTATTCCTGGGTTCAAGCTCAAGTATCCATGTTTTTCCTGAGAAATGAATTTCTCGGGATACGTTCAACCTTTTTCCATAAGATTTAATTTCGATATTTTCCCCATTAATGTAGATCGGTTTATCATTTTCTTTTAGGCTGACCCAAAAGTCTTCCAGAATATCTTTGGTCAAACAGTTATCCATTATCAACTGAACCTGAAAGGCGCCACTAAGATATCCCTGCACTTTGCCATCAACAATCAAAGGCCGAAATGTGTCGAATCCAAGCCCGCCCTCATAAATTTCAATACAAGGTGTGGCAGCATATTCATGATGCCTGTTGGCTTTTTCAAATGTTTTCTTATAAAGAGGATCGGTATGCAGGTATATACTTTTATCTATAACAGCTTTATTTTTTTGTGGAAAGACCCATCTAATAATGCCATCAGGATCTATCCATTTGATCCCCATAAAACCTGAATAATTGGTGTACAAAGCTTCGGCAAATTGAAGAAAACGCTTCCGGCTGAAATCATGGGGGATTCTTTCCATCCATCTATCAGCAAATACTTTTAAAGCGGCAATTCGGGCATTCATTAAACCCTCAGCACGAATTCGTATCTGATCACTCGAAGTCTCTGTATGTCGAAATATCATTTCATGCCTGTGGTTATTTGAATTTTGCCATAAAGCCACTGTAATGCCGACTAATAATAAGAAGAAGACAACAATCGGCAATAATTTATTAAAACGGAAAATTGATATATTCAACATGGTTTTAACTATCTTTTTAATCAGTTCCGACACTGCAAAGTTTTACCATTCCGACGAGAATAAATATACTCAATAGTATCAAAAAGAGAAAGAAAAATATTTATAGCCGTAAACGGCTACATAAATTAATTATTAGCTTGTTAATTTGGAATGATTATTGCTTTTCATGTTTTAAAAATATATAATTTAAGTTTTTTGATGCATCAACTATGTAAATTTAACACACTGGAGCAATATATGTCGCTGCGAAGGAAGCTAACACTCAATTTTTTTAAAATTTCCGATATAATTATATTATTAGCCAGCCTCTTATTTGCATGGTTTGTTACAAGAAGTGAACAAGCCCCTGATTTAGAAGCATTACTAATGTTACATGTTGAATTATTACATGTAATCTTTGTATTATTAATTGTATTTTTATGGGAGCTGATTTTTCATGGTTTGCAACTTTACGAGTCTCGAAGACTGGAAAGCAGAATACGGGAATGGAAAGATATTGTTAAAGCGACAACTTTTGGTACTGCTGCTATTTTACTATTTAGCCAGGTCTTTAATATTAGTATTTTTACCGGTTACTTTTTCTCAATTTTCTGGCTTTCAAGCACCATTTGGACAATATTCTTAAGGAGCTTCTTACGATTCTTTCTAAAAAAGCTGCGACTTTATGGTAGAAACCTGCGCTTTGTCCTTATTGTTGGGACAAACAAGCGGGCTTATGACTTTGCATGCAGGATGGAAAAAAATCAAGGATTGGGATACCGCATCATAGGATACGTTGATGATAAAATTTATTTCCCAAATGGAAAAGTAAAACTTTTGGGTAAGTTAAGTGATTTTTCAAGTATTTTAAATAGTCAAGTTATTGATGAGGTAATTATTGCTTTACCAATTAAATCTCACTACGAAAAAATTCAACACATCATTGAAAAAGCAGAAGAACAGGGTGTTATAATACGCTATCTTGCTGATATTTTTGATACAAAGCTAACAAAACTAAGAAGTTCAACGTTTGACGGGTTTTCATTATTAACTACTGTTACAGGGATAGATCGTTATTGGCAATATTTTGTTAAAAGAACAATGGATTTGGTGTTAGGTTTTATATTAATTATTTTGACTTGTCCTCTTATGCTTGCGGCTGCTTTAGCTATTAAGATAACTTCTAACGAACCGGTATTCTTTATCCAAAATCGAGTCGGATATAATAAAAGAATATTTCATCTTTATAAATTTCGTACCATGAGAGCAAGTGCGGAAAGTGAACAGGAAAAAATTCAAGAATCAAATGAAATGGATGGACCGGTGTTCAAAATTCGCAATGATCCAAGGATTACTAAAATCGGGCATTGGTTTAGAAAAACAAGTATTGATGAACTTCCCCAGTTGTTTAATGTTCTAAAGGGAGACATGAGTTTGGTGGGCCCAAGGCCGCTTCCTGTTCGTGATTATAATGGCTTTAATAAGGATTGGCAACGCAGACGCTTTAGTGTAAAACCCGGAATTACCTGCATTTGGCAGGTTAGCGGTCGCAATGGCATTTCTTTTGAGGATTGGATGAAGCTGGATATGGATTATATCGATAACTGGAGCTTGATTGGTGATTTGAAAATACTCTTTAAGACAATACCTGTGGTGATTTTGACGAGAGGAGCTTCATAAAAAACAGTCAAATTACCATTCCCGGAGGAGGTGGCCTGTTTTAGTGGTACTTTACTGGGAATATGATGTGATAAGTGGATTTGGATTATTTATCACCTGAAGAAAGAGAGATGTTAATGGCGCTCACTCTTGAGCAAAAAATTATACAATCTAAAAAGGTTATCCGCACGGCTCTCGAAAAATTTGGTGCAAAAAAATTTGCAATTGCATGGACTGGTGGAAAAGACAGCACATTGATGCTTTGGCTTTATCGCCAGGTATGCAATGAGCTTGGCATAACGATACCTGCTTGTATGTTTATTGATGAAGGAGACCAGTTTGAGGAGATTGAGGATTTTGTTGATAGGGTAGAAAAAGAATGGAATATTCCACTCGTTGTGGTCAAGAATACAGATATTAGCTCTAAAGCAGGCGCAGTTGGTGACATTATAATAGTTAATGATTTGAATGAAAGAAACAGGCGGGAAATCGAACTGCTGGATTTTAAGGACAAAACCTTTCCTTTTGAACCCGAGTCATATTTATGTAATCATCTTATGAAAACAGTGGTTATGAACAAGTTTATTGAAGATAATGAATTGCAAGCTGTTTCCACTGCTATACGTTGGGATGAACAAGATGCGCGTTCCCATGAAGAGTACTTTAGTCCAAGACATAATCCTATTCCGGAACATACGAGGGTACACCCGATATTACATTTTAAGGAGCGTGATATATGGGATACGATTTTTAAGTATAACATACCATTTTGTACTCTCTATTATAAAGGATATCGCTCCCTGGGTGTAAAGAGCAATACTTCAAAGAGTTCGGATTTGCCTGCCTGGGAACAGGATCTTGAAAATTCCTCAGAACGGAGCGGACGCGGACAGGATAAGGAAGAAATTATGTCGAAATTAAGAGACTTGGGATATATGTAGTGCCCGAACGAAAACTAGAAAATTTTTTCAAGTTCAAGGAAGGCGCAAATTTTAACCGCAGGAATACATGGTGTATTTTGAGGATTAAAATTTAAGCCTGACGCAGAAATTGGGAAAATTAGCAGTT
>DAOUSD010000049.1 GCA_030627405.1 Deltaproteobacteria bacterium | reverse complement strand
TGGTTTCTTTGCAATTCGGTGTCTTATTAGTTTTTATACATTCGATATAAAAAGAACAAGAACGGTTTCCTTGCTACTTGTTAAAGACTGAAATATCTACTGAACGCATCAGTTAGATCATATGGGCATAAATAGAATAGCTTTCAAACAAAGTTCAAAGATTATTAGATAGGTTATATAGGTAGAAATGCGAACGTGAACGTATATTCAAATATATGAATCTAATTAATATGTCAAATAATAAATTCAATCTCAATCTGCACAGTTTTGACCGAGCCCTAAGCCTTGTTAAAATACAATCGTCCATCCCTGTTCGGAGACTTGTTTTTTTTGTAGGAGACGCCGTCTACTTTTAATCCACTGGAATCGAGCAGCGTGATGATGCCGCCCCTGTTGGAAAGTTGCACCTCTTTTCCGGATAATGGAATTTTTAGAAAATCGCCGCCTCCAATGATTGCCTCAAGATTCGAGCCATTAGTCTTTATATCTTTCGACAAAACTCTCAATCTTCTGCTTATCAGAGTCTTCAATCTCACTAAAATAAATAGCTATATTGTATGCGTTACGCGTATTAGCGTCAGACGAAACCTTTTCAACTCTCACCACCAGGCCATTACATTTTACATACTCAAGTTCATCCTCTTTATCAACGTGAGGTAATGCCAGGACTATCTCGAGGCCGGTCATTAAAGGAATATACTTATTTGCCTGACAATATGCCCCGATACAACTAAGATTTATCGTCTCAGTGACAATATCAAAATGGTTTGTCTTGAGTTTAAACTGTAAACGTTCGTTTATACGAGGATGTTTTCTGTGTTCTGCACCGATATTTTTGAACTTCATAGTGTTTAAACCATAATCTTTTGGAATGGTTAGTTCTTTTTTAAATCACTTGCCAACTCTTTAATTATTGAAAAAACATTACTACCTCTTTCGCGAGCTATACGATGCGCATCATCAACAATTTTACCGGCCTGTTGCTCAAGGGTTGAATGTTCAGGCACGGAAAAATTTGCTTTTTGATACTGCCACACTAAAAATTTAATAGCGAGTTGAATTTCCTGCCGCCTAATAAAACCCATTTATTCGTTCCCTAACCCCTAATCCCTGCCCTATCCCATGATCCCGTAAGCGCTAAGTTGTTTTGTAAACGTTCACAGGTTGCATTTATACCTTACGGGGTTGTTTTGAAAGATGAACGTCCAACATCGAACATCGAATGTTGGACGTTCGATGTTCGATGTTAATTTTTTTCAGTCCCTGCTGGGCAAAAACAACTTAGTACCCCTAATCCCTGATCCCTAACCCCTGTCTTTCCTGCAAATGTGAAAAATCACATCTTCCAATACAAGTTTTGGATTCTGACCTGTAGATTTAAGACGCAGGTCAGTTTCGTCCATATATTCTATAGAGTCAAGCAGTTCCTGTTTTGTAAATTTTTCCGATTTACTAAACAACTGAAAAACAGGATAAGGATTATTAGGGTTTTTGGCAATCAACAGGTCTGTACTATCTAATTTGCTTTTTTTTGATTTTCCTTTCTTTTTATTATCTGACGTCTCATCTTTTGAAATAATATTCTCCCAGTCTTCAAGCTGTTTCAATAGAGCAGTGTCATGCTCCTGTATCGCCGGCATAATACTGCTCCTAAATTTATTATACTGAACACCTGCATGCCATTCTCTGCCGTAAGGGCCTTCGACAAACTCCTTGACAATCAATAATTTTCTGATTTGATTTGTTATTGCAGTAAAAACTTGAAGATAGTGAAATCCACTGGAAAGAAGAGAGTTTGAGAAAAACAATGCATCCTGTGTATCTCGGTCTGATATTGCATTTGTTAATTCATATATTGGATCGCTTTTGGTCCGTTTTAAAACATTCCGGACATCCTCAATTGTTATCTTTTTTCTATCTCCGACAAAATTAATCAGCTTTTCAAGATTGTTCACAAAAGTCCTCAGATCAAATCCAGTCATTTCATACATAGCCGAGTATGCATTGTTATCAACTGCCTTACCTGCTTTGGCAAGGATATTTCTCATCATTTCTTTTATAAAAGCTTCCTGGGCTATTTTATCAGATCGTGTCTGTCCTCCTGGAACAGAGCAGTCTATAATTATTCCATTTTTATTAATTGCTTTATAAAGACCTCGTCTTTTGTCAACCCTGTCGGTAGTGATAATAAGATGATTTCCTTTTGGGAATCCTTTTTCAACAGCCTTCTGCAAAACCTTATCATTACCTTCCGGCGCCGATACAGTAAGGCTGTTATCAACACAATATTTTATAATGCTATTAAACCATTTCTTCTCATTCAAGGTATTATTAAGCTTCAACTTTGCCTTACCATCAGCTCTGCATACATCTTCAAACGATAGGCCTAACAGACCGAGAGCGCTTACAACATATTCAGCAGCTTTTTTAATTTTTTTGTCTGCATATGCTTCCTCTGCCTTTTTAAGAATACTTTCTGTATCAGACTTCGAATAGAATATCTTTGAATCACAGACAGCTATGACCTTTTCGCCAGGTATTAAAGAGAATGTGTTTAACTTTTCTACAATTTCATAAATATTTTCATCTGTATCTTCAAAAGACTCGTAGTTAAGAGTCCTTAATGATTTATCAGGCAAAACAGCAGCTAAAAGAATATCTAATGATTTTTTATAAAGCAGTTCTTCCCCATAAATCAAATATACAGAAACAAACTTATTCTTTGCCTTATCTTTTGACAGGGTCAGGAGATAATTCCCCAGTTCTTTAAATTTAAACTCAGACATATTTACCAGTAAACTTTATATGTTGTAATGTTTGTATCTGTTCAGAAAGTATTATATTACCGCCCATTCTCTCCGCATTCTCTGCGGCTTTGCGGTGAATGATTTCTTTGAGTCAGCGGTTTACCCCCCTGAAGCGAATATATTTTCAAAAAAGTTACATGTGTGAAACTTCTTGATTCCGTCTGCTTAGAAAAATTAACATAATAACGGCAATAACGGACATTGATATTCCTATTGTCTGGGAAACCGATAACAGTCCAAAAACAGGATCTCCCCTGAAATCACCACGAAATATCTCTATAAATGAACGTGTAATTCCATAGAGTAAAACATATATCCAGAATAACTGACCATGAAATTTCGTGCGCCGGCGGAAAAACCAGAGAAAAAAGAAAATAATCAGATTGCCTATGGAAGAATAAAGTTGAGTCGGATGGATTGGCACACCAATAGGTGCAAGAGTTTCCGGATGTGTAAAAGTCACTGCCCACGGAAGATCGCATTCTTTGCCGAAACAGCATCCTGCTGAAAAACAGCCCAGCCTGCCTAAAAAATGGCCTATGGCCAGAGATGGCGATGCTATATCTGCTGTCAGCCAAACAGGCATTTTGTGCATTTTTAAATAAATAAATGCTGTGAATAAAGCAGCTATAAAACCACCATAAAAAACAAGCCCTCCATTCCATATCTTGAAAACATCCAGGGGATTTGAAAGAAAAAACTCATAGTTTATTGCAACATAAAGGAGGCGCGAACCTAAGATGGCGGCAATCAGAATATAAAAACAAAGATCCATTACCTTCTCATGATCAACGCCCATTTTTTTTGCTTCACTCTTTGCCAGCAAAATTCCGGCAAAAAATCCCATGGCAACAAAAAAACCATAGGTATGAAGAGTAATATTACCAATTTTAAAAAGAATAGGATGCATCTTTTCTAACAGTTCACAGGGTTCAGGGTTCAGGGTTCAGGGTTCAGGGCTACCATTTTAATAAGGCAGTTTTTTAAAAAAAAAGTGATATGCAAAAATAACCATTCCTATAGAAATAGCGCTGTCCGCAATGTTAAAAGCCGGCCAGTGAAGATTGCCTATATAAAAATCAAGAAAGTCAACAACCTTTCCAAAGCGTATTCTATCAATCAGATTGCCTATGGCACCTCCAAGAATAAGCGCAAAACCCGCCGCAAGCAATGAATATTCCTTCGGTGTTTTCTTATAGAAATAGAAGATTAAACATACAGCCAATGATGAGAAAAAAAGAAAAATCATGCTGCGTAAAGCCGGACTCTGATTAGCCATAAACCCAAAAGCCCCGCCCGGATTATGAATATGAGTTATGCTGAAAAACCCTGGTATAACTGGAATGGAATGATATAAAGACATGGAATATAAGATAATGACTTTTGTAATCTGATCAAGAATAATTACTGATCCGGCAATGATAGCAAGTTTTATGTATTTGTGCATAATTTTAGTAGGGGCGATCCTTGTGATCGCCCTGATTAGTGCGAATACAAGATTCGCCCCTACATTGTGCCGATAAAACAATAACACTATGAAAAATTGAAGATTTATTCCTCAAATATTCAATATTCAATCGACAATATTCAATTCCCCTATCACCTTTTCACACCGGCTGCAAATAGTTGGATGCTCGGGATTTAAGCCGACAGAAGGATCGTGTATCCAGCAGCGTTCACATTTATCAGAGATTGCCGGCTCAACTATTATAGCAAGCCCTTCTATATCAGGGCTTTCATAGGCTTTATCCAGTTTTTCTCCTTTAACAAGAGAAACTCCGGAAATAATAAATATGGTTTTCAAATCTTCTTCATAAGCATACAGTTCTTCATACAGTTCTTCATTTGCACTGATTGTAACAACTGCATCAAGAGAATGCCCTATTTTCTTTTTTGCTCTTGCCTCTTCAAGAGCTTTTGTCACTTCACCTCTTACCCTGATTATAGCTTCCCATTTTTGCGCCAGTTTTTCATTTTTCCAGCTCTCATTTACTTCCGGCAAAGAAGAAAGATGAACGCTGGATTCTTTTTCTTTGATATCCGGCATAAACTTCCAAACCTCTTCTGCCGTAAAAGAAAGTATGGGAGCTATAATCCTGGTAACGGAATCCAGTATTATATACATTACAGTCTGAGCGCTTCTTCGTTCAATTGATTGCGGAAGTGATGTGTAAAGCCTGTCCTTAAGGATATCCAGATAAAAAGCGGAAAGATCGAGAGTACAATAATTGTGAAGTGCATGGTATATAACATGAAACTCAAAAGTTTCATAAGCTTTCAGGGTTTTCTCAACAAGTCCCTGCAGCTTGTGCAAAGCAAACTTATCAATATCAGGCATTGATTCATATGGCACCCCATCTGTTTTCGGATCATAATCATATAAATTGCCTAACATAAATCTGCAGGTATTTCTGATCCGCCTGTATGAATCGCTTAATTGTTTTAAGATGTTTTCAGAAATCCTTATATCATCCCTGTAATCAGATGCAGATACCCAGAGACGAAGAATTTCAGCTCCATATCTATCGATAACTTTCTTTGGAGCAATAACGTTCCCAATGGATTTGGACATCTTTCTTCCTTCTGCATCAACAACAAAACCATGGGTTAACACCGACTTGTAAGGAGCTCTGCCTCTTGTACCAACGGCTGTTAAAAGTGAGCTGTGAAACCAGCCTCTGTGCTGATCACTTCCTTCCAGATAAAGATCAGCAGGCCATTTTAAATTCGAGCGCTGTTCAAGAACCGCCGCATGGCTCACACCTGAATCAAACCATACATCCAGGATATCTGTTTCTTTAACAAATTTATTATGCCCGCATTTTTGACACACAACGTCCTGCGAAAGAAATTCCTCGGCTTGTTTTTCAAACCAGATATCTGCTCCATGTTTTTCAAAAAGCTCTGAAATTTTATTTGCTGTTTCATGATTTATGAATACAGACTCACATTTTTCACAATAAAACAAAGTTATAGGCACACCCCATGCTCGCTGCCTGGACACACACCAGTCCGGTCGATTTTTAATCATTCCGTAAATTCTTTCTCTACCCCAGTTTGGAATCCATTTAACCCTGTCTATTTCATCAAGCGCTTTCTCCCTTAAGCCTGTTTTGTCCATAGATATAAACCACTGTGGAGTTGCTCTAAATATAACGGGCTTCTTGCAACGCCAGCAGTGCGGATAGGAATGCGAAATTGATTCCTGCGCAACAAGTGCCCCTGTGTCCCGCAATTTATCAATAATAGCGTTATTGGCTTTAAATACAAACTGCCCTTTAAAGAACTCTACATCATCGGTAAAACAGCCCTTTTCATTTACCGGAGAATAAGGATCCAGATTATATAAAAGCCCGACTTCATAATCCTCACGCCCGTGCCCGGGAGCAGTATGAACACATCCTGTCCCTGCATCCAGTGTGACATGAGATGCAAGAATAATAAGGGATTCCCTGTTATAGAAAGGATGACGGCATTTTTTATGCTCAAGCTTTTTAGCATCAATTTCTGCGATTATGGAAAAATCAGAAATTCCAAAAATTTTCATGCAACCATCAACAAGATCTTTTGCAAGAATAAAAACCTCATCATCTCCTGTTTCAACAACTGCATAAACAAAATCAGGGTGAAGAGCTACCGCAAGGTTTGCGGGTAAGGTCCAGGGCGTTGTAGTCCATATAATTAAATTGACTTTTTTATCTTTCAACGCGGTAATACCAAGGTCGTCTATTAAAGGAAATTTAACAAATATCGAAGATGAAGACTCGTCATGATATTCGATTTCCGCTTCCGCAAGAGCTGTCTTACAACTGCAACACCAGTGTATAGGTTTTTTGCTCCTGAAAAGACTGTTATCCAGAGCAAACTTGCAGCACTCCCGTGCAATTATGGATTCATAATTGTAATTCATCGTCAAATAGGGATTATCCCATTCCCCCATAACACCCAGACGCTTGAACTCTTCACGCTGGATATCAACATATTTTTCTGCGTATGATCTGCATAATCTGCGAAAATCGGTCTGGGAAATATTTTTTTTCTTAGATCCAAGCTCCTTGTCAACATTATGCTCAATAGGAAGCCCGTGACAGTCCCAGCCCGGCACATAAACAGCATCAAAACCGGACATCTGACGTGAACGCACAATAATATCTTTCAGAATTTTATTAAGAGCCGTGCCGATATGAATATTACCATTGGCATAAGGTGGGCCATCATGCAGGATAAACTTTTCCCGGCCATTGGAAGCATTTCTTATCTTATCATATAAACACCACTCCTCCCATGATTTCAACTGGTCAGGCTCGCGCTTAGCCAGATTAGCTTTCATGGGAAACTTTGTAACCGGAAGGTTGAGTGTCTTCTTATAATCCATGCATCCTCCATGATTGATTGGTTTTAGATTTTAAACCTTGAAAGCTACTTATAAAACCGCTGTATGTCAAGAAAATATAACCCCCAGATTAACGCCGACAGGGCAGTGATCAGAACCATAGACATCGTTATCAATAAATGCTTCCCTGAGCCGGCCTTTATCAATAATATTCTGCGTTACAAAGAAGTAATCAATACGCCAGCCTGCATTATTAGTCCTGGCATTAAACCTGTATGTCCACCATGAATATTTTACTCTATCCGGATATAAATATCTGAACGTATCAACATAACCGTTATTAATTAGTCTATCCATCCAGTCACGTTCAATTCTCAGAAAGCCGGACCTTTTTTCATTTGCCTTCGGGTGTTTCAAATCAATCTCATTATGAGCGGTATTGCAATCGCCGGCTATTATCAAACATTTTCCTTTATCCTTATAAACATCAATATATTTAAAAAAATCCCTGTAAAAATCAAGTTTGTACTGAAGTCTTTCCTCGCTCATCTGCCCGTTTGGAAAATATATATTAAAAAAAATGAAATCGTTAAAATCCATTTCAATAATACGGCCCTCATCATCATATTTTGATACGCCGATACCATATTTAACATTCCGTGGTTTTATCCTTGAATAAACCCCGACACCGCTGTATCCTTTCTTGACAGTGGAAAAAGACCAGTATGATTCATAGCCATCAATATTCTTCATTTCTTCTGTAAGCTGAGGTCCCTGAATCTTTGTTTCCTGTAAAGCAACAATGTCTGCATCCATATTCTTTAAAGATTTATGGAAATCCTTCTTCATCACAGCTCTAAGCCCATTAACATTCCACGAAATCAGCCTTATATTTTTTTGGCCCATCAGTAACTCCTGTGATCTATCCATTCAAAACCATATCCTTTGGTTTGCGCCTGCAACTGCTCCCTAATCCCTGATCCCCGATCCCCGATCCCTGATCCCTGCTGTCATAATTTCTTTAATTCTTTCCAAAACCGGCGGATGTGAGTAGTTTAAAAAAACATAAAACGGATGCGGGATAAGGTTTGAAAGATTATGAACCGAGAGTTTTTTTAATGCATCGGCCATGGATTGGGGATCTTGTGTGGTTTCCACAGCAAATCTATCTGCCT